>NZ_LIRE01000766.1 GCF_001402795.1 Pseudanabaena sp. 'Roaring Creek' | reverse complement strand
AATTATAGCTACAGTCACTTGACTTAGGACAAATCAAACCCCAAGAATTGATTGGCGGCGCTTTGCGCCGCCAATCAATTCTTGGGGTTTATGTCCTATTAGACTTGGCGACAGCTATAAACACCAAACCCAGTAAGGGTTTTCAAAGCTCAAAATGGCGTAGCCATTTTGAGCTTTGGTATTAAAAGTCTACGCCCCGTTTGAGATCTACACCTTTTTCAGCGTAGTGTTTATGACAGACCATTTCTGAATGAACTGAAGCTAGATCGAAATAGGCTGGTTGATTGAGGCAACGACCTGTAATAATCACTTCCGTATCGCGGGACTTCTTGAGTAAGGCTTGGCAGATCGGCTCCACAGGTAATAAATCTAAATCGACGGTGGGATTTAACTCGTCAAGGATGATCGTTTTGTAGAGTCCTGAAGCGATCGCAGCTTGGGCAATTTCCCAACCACGTTGAGCTTCGATGCAGTCCATTTCTTGCTGTTGACCGCGCCAGACGATCGCATCCCGTCCGCAGCGCTGATGATCGATGACATGGGGATAACCACGCTTGAGCGCAGCGATCGCCGCATCCTCGGTATAGCCTGTTCCGCCTTTGAGCCACTGCATGATTAAGACGCGGTGCGATAGGTCTCGGCTGATTCCCGTACCGATCGCCTTGAGTGATCGACCTAAGGCTGATGTACTTTTACCTTTGCCAGCACCTGTATAAATCTCAATCCCCGTAACATCGTATTTTTCAGCATGAGCATCATCATGCGATCGCATTTCCGAGTGCAGGTCGGCGATATCAATTAAGGATTGAGGTGCGCCACGTCCTGTACAGATAACTTCGAGATGGGCAGGTTTATTTTTTAAATCTTTAACAATGCGATCGGCAGGAATTAAACCCAGATCGAGAACGGGATTAATTTCATCGAGGACAACTACGGAATAAAGTCCCGAAGCCATGGCTCCTTTGGCAATCGCCCAACCCCGTTCGGCTTCTTGGCGATCGAAGGGAGTAACATGCTCCGCATCAAAAAATTCGGCGCGACCAGTGCGTACGTGATCGATCAGGTGGGGAAATCCTTGCTGCAAAGCGGAAATTGCAGCATCTTCGGCATATTCACGCTCTGAACCTTTGAGAAATCGTAATAATAAAATTCTCGTACCAAAAGGTGATGTGTCGGACATACCCAAGCCTAGCGATCGCAGAACTACGCCCAATGCGGCCTGTGATTTGCCTTTGCCAGTTCCGTCATAAACATGGATTTGTCCGATCTCACGTTCGGGACGCACCTGTGCGGTCATGATGCCAATCGCTGCCATGTTTTTACTTAATCTCTTTTCACAACGCAATACAATAGTATAACAACCCTATCAAACCCAAGATACTGCCCTTGGCGATCAAAGCAAACCCCAAGAAGAATTTTGAAAGCTTTGCTAAGCAAAGCTTTCAAAATTCTTCTTGGGGTTTGATCGGTAATTGCTGTGAGGGTAGCGGCGCTTTGCGCCACCACTCTGATCTTGTATAGTAAAATCCAAATAGAGCTAGGATACTTCTGGGATTAGCCGATGCTACAGATAGATCGCCAATATCTACCCACCAGCGATGAATTACCCGATTCTGACGATACGCCTGTGGATAACGAAGATCAAAATTTTTTACCTAACTTACTATTATTTTTGTTGGAATATATTTGGAAAAATCGCGATGATTGGTACTTTGGTGTGGATATGGGTATCTATCACACCACTGGCGTAAGTCCTAGAGTTCCCGTAATTCCTGATGGATTTTTGAGCTTGGGAGTGGAACGGCGCAAAAATGGTGGATCCCGTAGCAGCTATGTGATGTGGGAAGAGGAATATACCGCACCAATTTTGAACTTAGAAGTGGTATCCCATACCTATGGCGATGAATATGGCAAGAAATTAGAGATTTATCGCCAATTAGGTATCAAATATTATGTAATTTACAATCCTCAATTCTGGCGGCGCGATGGACATTTGCCTTTTGAGGTTTATAAATTAGTTGATGACGATTACCAATTACAGATTGGTGAGCCTCTATGGATGCCAGAGATCGGCTTAGGGATTGGACGTTGTGTCTTGCCAAGCGATCGCTTCGGGCGTGAAGTTTTAAGCTGGTTTGATCAAAAAGGCGATCGCTATCTCACCCCTGAGGAACAGGCTGAGATAGAGCGTCAAACGGCAAATACTGAGAGACAAAGGGCTGACGCTGCACAGAAACAGGTGGAATTGTTAACGGCAAAGTTGCGATCGCTTGGTATATCTGAAGAGTAGAAGCCCACGCTGAAATCGCGATCGGTATTTCTTGGCAAAATGCTAAAATCTACGTCTTAGAAACCATACCTTTGTGTCATGAGAAAACTTGCAGCCCGATCGCTAATTACCCTTGCAGCTATAACTACCGCAATTTTAGCCGCAACTTTAGCTGTGGCTACAGCAGTGCGATCGCAAACCAACCAAGGCACAAGCATTGAAATTTCGCGCCCCATAGTCCAACCTGAGAAACCCGAAATTAGCTCCAGCAAAAAGGCTAGTTTTGTCAAAATGTTTGAAGATATTGCGATCGCCCCCAACTTTTCCCCTAAGACGATCGAATTGCGCGGCATTAGTGGCGGTGGGATCGAAACTCAGAAAATCTCAAAGCGAAAAACAACTGAAACGGGTGAATGTATTGGGTTTATTGACTCGACCCCAGATCATAAAATTACACTGACAAGAGCATTTCGCTATCTTAAGCTGCAAGTTAAAAGCTCTGGCGATACGATTATGCTCGTGCGCGGTCCTGGAGGGGTCTGGTGCAATGACGATGCCAGCGATCGCAATCCAGAAATTAGTGGTGACTGGCTCGAAGGAACCTATGAAGTGTGGATTGGCTCCTACGAAGAAAACACCTCTTTTCCTTATTTACTCCAACTTACCGAGCAGCCCTAACCACAGGTCAGTTCGAGTGAAGCTGGCAAATTTTAAAAGCCCAAAAGTAAAAGCCTTGCGTAGCAAGGCTTTTACTTTTGGGCTTTGAGAAAGGGTTTGCGTAGCAAAACCTTTCTCAAAGCCAGTTTCAAATTATCCCGAACTCACGTTAACCACCACATCAAAAAAGAGGTAGAGATAGTCGGCGCAAAGCGCCGACTATCTCTATAGATTTAAATTGGACAGCCCAAGGTTTGGCGGCTGTCATTTTTAGTAAATGGATGCGTACCGCTAGCAACCGTACAAAGATATAAACGCATTCGCTCGTCTAAATTACGAACCCCCGTAAAATCAGTATCAGCACAGGTTCGCAGATTTTTCAGCATTGCCCCGCGCAAATTTGTGCCCCGAAGATTTGCTCCCTTCAAGATGGCTCCCGTAAAATCCGCCTCAATTAAATTCGCTCCACTAAAATTCGCAACACTGAGATTAGAACGCACAAATCGGCTATTAGAGGAGTTTGACCAAGTTAAATTTGCCCAGCTCAAGTCTGCATCGGCAAAATTAGCACCTCTCAACATTGCCCCCCTCAGATTTGTTTCAATTAAATTAGCTCCAGTTAAATTAGCATCAATTAAATTAGCGCTACTCAAGTCAGCCTTGTTCAAAGTAGCTCCCCTTAAATCAATACCAATTAGATTGACACTACGCAATAGACCATTACTAATGTCTACATTGGAAAAGTTACGATGTCCCTGTCTATATAAGTCTAACAGTTGCGCGACTTCCAAAGTGATTACTCCTACCAATAGTACCGTATTACCAACATCTCATGAAATTTATAGAGTTGAGGATTGGAGCGTTAGTTTAACGCATCTTAAGCATATAGTAATCCTAAATCATTTGTAGATTTTTGTCTTTGTGGAAGTGTCCCCCTTCTAAGTGCGCTCCCACAAAGCACCTGAGATCGATATATACCCTATCCTAAAATCTAGCCAATTCCTGATTAAATATTATTAAAAATCTGACGATTTAACAAGCATATCTCCCATTTGTAAAACTATTAGTGTAGACACTAAAACCATAGAATGTCCCTAAAAGCCAAATTTAACAAGTTCTTTGCGAAGAGTCCGAAATGATTGTTATCGCCACATAACGCATTAATTCTTATTTATAGCGATCGCCGTTCTTATGTATCACCATTCCCGATTAAGACACAAAGATTAAGCGAATAATTAGTGGTGCAAAGCACCACCCCTCATCTTTTGAGTCGTGATTTGTGTTCAAAAACTTATTGCCAAAACCCGTAAAGTTGCATCCCGTAGGAGCGCAGCTTTACGGGTTTTGGTTTGTAATTAATTATGCCTAACTACTCAATGTACTCATCAATGTACTCAAATAAGGAACTAATCGGGAGAAACGCTATAAAATATAAGCTGAAGATAAACATCAACTAAGTTTCCCCATTTTTAAGTAACCTGCTATGAGTACGACCGAACTTCCCAAACAATATAATCCTCTCGAATCTGAAGCTAAGTGGCAAAAATATTGGGAGGAAAGTGGCGTATTTGTGGCAGCTAGTCAAAGCGATAAAGAACCCTACTGCATTATGATTCCGCCGCCCAACGTTACGGGCAGCTTGCATATGGGACATGCTTTTCAAGAAGTGCTCATCGATATTCTCATTCGCTACCATCGGATGCGCGGGTTTAATACCCTCTGGCTACCTGGAACCGATCACGCCAGTATTGCCGTACAAACTATTCTGGACAAGCAAATCAAGGCAGAAGGAAAAACCAATCAAGAAATTGGTCGCGAAAAGTTTCTCGAACGGGCTTGGGAATGGAAAGCTCAATCGGGGGGCACGATTGTATCGCAACTGCGCCGCCTAGGAGTATCAGCTGACTGGACTCGCGAACGTTTCACCATGGATGAAGGATTATCCCACGCCGTTATAGAATCCTTTGTCAAACTCTACGAAGCAGGCTTAATTTATCGCGGTGAATACCTCGTCAACTGGTGTCCTGCTTCCCAATCCGCCGTTTCTGACCTCGAAGTCGATAACAAAGAAGTCAACGGACATCTCTGGCATTTCCGCTATCCTTTAGCTGATGGTTCGGGGCATCTGGTGGTAGCGACTACTCGTCCTGAGACCATGTTAGGTGATACCGCCGTTGCCGTAAATCCTGAGGACGATCGCTATAAATCTCTGATTGGAAAAACGATCATGTTACCGATCGTGAATCGGGAGATTCCCATTATTGCCGATGCCTATGTCGATCGCGAATTCGGAAGTGGCTGCGTTAAAATCACCCCTGCCCACGATCCTAACGACTTTGAAATGGGCAAGCGCCACGATCTCCCCCTCGTTAATATTCTTAACAAAGATGGCTCGATCAATGAAAATGGTGGGGAATTTCAAGGACAAGATCGGTTTGTAGCAAGGAAGAACATCGTCGCCAAACTGGATGAGTTGGGATTGGTAGAAAAAATCGAAGACTATACCCATACCGTTCCCCATTCCGAACGTGGCAAAGTACCCGTGGAGCCATTGCTGTCCATTCAATGGTTCGTCAAGATTAAGCCCTTATCGGATTTTGCCCTCGAACAATTCGATCGACAGAACTCGCCTACATTCGTGCCCGATCGCTGGGGCAAAGTATATCGCGATTGGTTGGTTCGTCTTAAGGATTGGTGCATTTCTCGCCAATTATGGTGGGGACATCAGATTCCTGCTTGGTATGCTCCCGATGGCACAATTTTTGTTGCCCGTAACGAAGCCGAAGCCTATGCCCAAGCCAAAGAAAAATTTGGCGCAGATATCACCTTAGAGCAGGATCCCGATGTACTGGATACTTGGTTTTCTTCAGGTTTATGGCCATTTTCCACTTTGGGCTGGCCAGAACAGACGCAGGACTTCCAAACTTTCTACCCCACTAGCGTGCTGGTAACGGGGTTTGACATTATCTTTTTCTGGGTAGCGCGGATGACGATGATGGCGGGATATTTTACGGGTAAAATGCCTTTCCACACGGTCTACATTCACGGACTAGTTCGCGATGAGAACAATCAGAAGATGTCTAAGACCAAGAATAATGGTATCGATCCTTTGATTCTGATCGACAAATATGGTGTCGATGCCCTTCGCTACTCTTTGGTTAAAGAGGTCACTGGCGCAGGTCAAGATATTCGTCTTGATTACAATCGCAAAACCGATGAATCCACCACGGTAGAAACCGCCCGAAACTTCGCGAACAAGCTCTGGAATGCCTCACGATTTGTGATGATGAATCTTAGCGGCTTGAATACCGCTGAAGGTATACAAGAGAATTTAGAACTAGCCGATCGCTGGATTTTATCGCGCTATCACCAAACCGTATTACAAGTACGCGAGCAATTGGATGCCTATAGCATGGGAGAAGCGACTAGAAGCCTGTATGAATTCTTCTGGGGTGATTTTTGTGATTGGTACATCGAGTTAGTCAAGTCCCGTTTGCAAGAAGATGCCGATCCGACTTCTCGCGCTACGGTGCAGCAAACCCTTGCTTTTGTATTAGACGGAATCCTGCGCTTACTACATCCATTTATGCCCCATGTTACGGAGGAAATTTGGCAGCTACTCACCTATGGTACGAGCGAGCCCTCCAGCGATCGCCCCGTTTTGGCAATTCAGCTCTATCCTGAAGTCGATACCGTACCGATCGATGCAGAGTTAGAAGAGCAGTTCCAGTTATTAATCGGCACGATCCGTACCATTCGCAATCTCCGTGCTGAAGCGGAGATTAAACCCAGTGTCAAGGTTAAGGTCATCTTACAATCCGATAGCGATCGCGAAAGGGCTTTGCTGGAAGCAGGCAAAAGCTACATTCTCGATCTAGCCAAGGTGGAAGATTTAGTGATCGTTGCCTCCGTTGATGCATCTGCCACCGAAGAAGCGATCGCGGGCGTGGTGGGAACCGTACAGGCGATCGTTTCCCTTGTCGGCGTAGTCGATATCGGGCAATTGGTCGCCAAGCTAGAACGTGCGCTCAAAAAGCTAGAAAATGCGATCGCCTCCAGTCAAGGACGGTTGAATAACGAAGGCTATATCAAAAAAGCGCCCCCTGAAGTTGTCGCCACAGCCCGCGCCGAACTGGAAGAATCGTTGAAACAGCAGGAGATTCTCAAGGCTCGGTTAGAACAACTACAAGGTAATTAAAAAAAGATGAGTGGCGGCGCATAGCGCCGCTACTCATCTTTTTTTGAGCTAAAATGACTGTCAAGAAAGCCTAAGAAAATTTACAAAAACTCGATATGTCCAATTCAGAAGCCATCAAAGAAAAATTCAAAGAAAAATTCAAAGAAAGATTTGTTGCGATCGCTAGCAAACGCGAACTATTAGTACAGTTGTCGCTTAACGATAATTTAGGTAGCTTGAGCATTGATGTAATCCAAGCTTTAGAGGAATTAGACGATCTGCTCATTGAAATTCGGAAAGTATTTCCCGACTGGCAACAAGACTAGGATATACCATGCCCCCGAAACTAACTGCTTTCCATTCACAAGTTAATGTGCAGCGGCAGGTCAAAATCCCCATGCGCGATCGCATTCATTTGACGGCTGATATTTATCGCCCCAAGAATGTCGATATGTCTTTACCCGTTCTATTGATGCGCCTGCCCTACGGTCGCGCGATCGCTTCCACCTGCACCTACGCCCATCCCAGTTGGTATGCCAGCCAAGGCTATATCGTGGTCATTCAGGATGTCAGGGGTTGCGGCACTTCTGAAGGTGAGTTCTATCCATTGCGAAATGAGTACGAAGATGGATTTGACACGGTGGAATGGTGTGCTAATCAATTAGAAGGTAGTAATGGCAAAGTGGGGATGTATGGCTTTTCCTACCAAGGCGTAACCCAATTTCAAGCTGCGGTAATGCAACCGCAAGGATTGGTAACGATCTGTCCGAGCATGGCAACCGCTGACTTGTATCATGGTTGGTTCTATTTTGGGGGTGCGGTCTGCTTGGATTTTGATTTAGGCTGGGCTTTGCAATTAGCCCAAAATCGCGCGTGGTATTTAAAAAAAGAACCCCAAGCTTCCCTCCTTTTTGCTGCCCAAAAGCAAATGGCAAAGTGGTTAGAGAGCGTTCCCTTAAGCTCGATAGAACTATTTAAAAATCAAGAATTTGGTGATTTTGGTTCCTTCTTTTTTGATTGGATCGGCAACCAACAGGCTGACGATCCCTATTGGCAAAAGCTCAATCCGCTCAGTTACTTCGATCGCTTTGATTTACCCGCCTTACATATCGGAGGATGGGCGGATATTTTTATCGAAGCAACAATTAACACCTATCATCACGCCCAAAAGGTCACCCGAAAGCCCCAGCATTTAGTAGTTGCGCCTTGGCAACATTTGCCTTGGTTGCCCAAGATAGGAGAGATTGATTTTGGTGAAGCTGCCGTTTCCCACATCGATCGATTGCAGGTAGATTGGTTCGATTTCTGGCTCAAGGGCATTGAGAACGGTATTAGCGATCGCGCTCCCGTGCAGCTTTTTCTAATGGGAAAAAACCATTGGCTCGATCTGCCAGAATTCCCCAAGGATTCCCATACCCAGAACTTCTATCTTTCTTGCCAAAAACAACTAAGTCAATCGCCAAATCGCAATCACCAATTACCAGATATTTACGTCTACGATCCGCGCAATCCCAATCCTTCAACCCCCTACGGGTTTTACAATCAATGTCACTTGCATCAACGGTGGGATGTGTTGGTTTATCAAAGTGAAATCCTAGAGGAAGATTTAGCGATCGCTGGCGTTCCCGAATTTATCCTTTATGCTGCTACTTCCGTTCCAGATACCGACTGGGTAGTGAAGTTGTTAGATATCTATCCCGATGGGAAGCAAATGCTGGTATCAATGGGTGTATTGCGAGCGAAGTTCCGCAAGGCTTGGACTAAGCCTGAGTGGGTCGAGCCTGACACAGTCCATGAATATCGCATTCAGCTACGTCCAACCTGTCAGAATTTCGCCCTAGGACATCGAATTGGCATCGCGATCGCTAGTTCGGCTTTTCCGATCATCGAACGACATTCTAATACCCAAAAGATTCCATCTTCAGCCACAGTCAGCGATTTCGTCGAAGCAACGCAACAAATTTTTTACGGTTCCGACCATCCTTCCCATCTAAAACTTCCGATCAAATAAACAATCTCCAAAAGATAAGTGGCGGCGCTTTGCGCCGCCACTTATCTTTTGGAGATTTATAGCTACCGTCAACTGGATCAGGGCATAAAGCCCAAAATAGTGTTGCCGCGCTCCGCGCGGCAACACTATTTTGGATTTTAATTTTGTCCTAACAAGACTGGCGGCAACTATGTGTTTATATCAAACATTACTATGTTTGATATAAGCTCTCCATCCACCATATTCCGTAATTTCCTTCTGCCCTTCACATAGGAATGGTTCCCCTAAAACCCCTAAAACTTCTCGTCCATCAGACAAAAGAATTTTACCAATAGATAAACCTGCTGGCTCAGACAATAGGATTTCCCCCAAGGCGGCGGGAGAAATTGACCAAATTTCTAAAGCGATCGCCCGTCCATTTTCCTTCATCCTGAGCATGGCAGGGTGGCGATCGGCGATCGACCAAAGCCTATATATAGGCGCAGTGATATCTTCTCTAACAAATGTAGCCCCGACCTTCAGTAAGTTGGCGTTTAGCTCTAACCCACGCATTAAAGTCCCATTAACCGCAAAATCAATCATCGTGCTTCCTTTCTGTTCATCACTATGCTCGTCAAGCTGCTCAATTCTACATTAGCGCTAATTCTTAAAATCGCAGCAACTGATACCGCGATCGCCCCATCATGCATTTCACCAAACAGCGATCGCCTTATTTCAAGATTACTAAGCTAAAAGTAGTTGAGAGCATTTTTAAATTGTTGTAGTGGAAACAAAACTTAGGAGAACACCAAGAATCTTGCCAATATCTGTGATGTAGTAGTCCGTAAGATCGATCTCTACAATTTGCTCAGTTATTTGCAGAAATTTCCAGATTTCCCCAGTGGTGACGATGCCATAAACGGTATCAATATCATTGTTTTCTAGTTCATTGAACAATTGAGCCGCGACCATTTCCGCAATACATTGCCCAAGTCCTGATTTAATATCCTCGTTTTTGGCTTCAACGATCGCAACTACTGGGGCACTAATCCTGAGTTGTTGTTTGGATAGGCTGATTAGATAATCGCAATAACCTGTAAGTCCTTGTTCGGGACTAACGCTAAATTCTGTGCCAGAAAATAGACTAATCGGTATTGGAGAACGCCGTCTTAGCTCTAACAAGGTGGGGGCAATCAGAAATTCCGATCGCCCTTTTTCGGTGTTAATAGCAAGGGCAAGGGGTATATTTTCGGCGAGGATCTTTTTAATGTCGTCACTAGGGACGATCGCTGTGACATGGGCAAACAAGTCAATTTTTTCTTCAATTTGCAAATGAAAGTCTTTTTCGACTTGTCTCAGCGTGAAGTTACTATATGCCATTGGATTCGCGTTTTTATTGCTTACTTCACAAGTATATATTTTCAGATTATGCGATCGCCCCTTCATTCAAATTACTAACCAGCGATCGCCTATCCGTCAAAAACAAAACAATGCGATCGCCCCATCATTCAAATCTCCAAACAGTGATCGCCTATTCTCTAAAAACTTAAGTAAGGCGAGCGCCTAAGTTTCCTCTAATTCTGGATCTTCACCAATTGTTTGCTGGTATGCATGACGAATGTGAAGAATGCGGACTGTTGAGATATTTTGTCCTTCTAAAATAGTAAAAATTACTCGGTATGAGTTCCGCCCTCGACCATACAGTAATTGACGGAGTTCTTGGCTAAAGAGATCATTCTCTCTTGCCAATGGACAACGCTTAGGCATTTGAGATAAAGATGCGATCGCTTCTAGCAACCCTGAATACCATTGACTTGCTGTAGTTGGAGAAGAGATTTGCGATAGTCGTAAAAATGCTTTATCAGCTTCAGCTTCAGCAATACTTGAGATTTCAATACGGTAGTTCATGAATTGGCTGGCAGATTGTACTTATGGCGTTGTTCTTCAGCAAAGTCTTGAAAAGACCGATGTCGTCCTGCCTCAAAGTCATCTAGTCCTTTTTGAATACCCTTAAGAGCTTCCTCTGAGTCTTTTTCTTCCCAGTCTAAAATACTCGCTAATAATTCAGATGCAATAAAATTAACGTCTTGACCTTGTTTTGCGGCTCTACTATGGAGCAATGCTTCTAACTTGGGATTAAGGGTAACAACTATTGACATAGAAATCCTCTTCTAGCACAAAGTTTCTAAGGTAATTATAGCTTTAGAAAATTAATCTCAGCGATCACCTATTCCCAAAAAATTAAAATAAGGCGATCGCGCCATTATTCAAATTATTAACCAGCGATCGCCTATTCATCAAAAATTAAAGTAAGGTGATCGCCCTCCATCTCTCCAAGTAGTGATCGCTCCTTCACTAAAAATAGGGCAATTAACTTAATCTATGAAATACGGGATAAACATTTTGATAATGTGCCAAAGGAGTAGATCTGGAAATCCAATTTTTTTATTTAGTAGCAATTTATCTTTCAGCTATTACCCAATTAATTGAACTTTTATGCTAGCTGAAACCAGAAAATTAGATTTTAACAATATTCTTCTATTATAATTTAGGTAGAAGAATTTTATATAAGTATTTAATTCGTGCTTATGCCTAATGATACTAAACCAAAGGTAGCTCAGAAATACTTAGATGTATTCCTAACTTTCCTACCATTGATACTCTTAGTCTTATTTATCTATTTGTCCAATACAGTCCCAGCTTTTGCTTATGTAGAATGGACTTTAGTCATTTCTGGAATAGGCTACTTGGTCTTTATCTACTTCAATTCACAAAGATTGTTAAAGAATCTTACAGATAGACATAATCTTCCAAAGATTTATACAAATTTCCCTGTTTACGAAACATCTGAGGAAGAATATCGCCTGATACGCAAAAAGATGGAAACTTTTATCCTTTCCGTAGAAGCTGATCGCTCTGCTCAAGTTGAACTGAACTCCAACGAAATTAATTCTCTTTATAAAAAAGGAAAAAATATAAGCGACATTAATTCTCTTTATAAAAAAGGAAAAAATATAAGCGATTCAGAAACTGAATTTATTTTTTCTTTACCTAACTTCTATGAAATTCGTGATGGAAAGATTTATAAATATTCTATTGGCTTTTTTCCCTTTAGTTGGACAGGATTTTTGAGTAATATCCATGAAATTGAGTTTCTTGAGCAAAATGGAAATTATTTTACAACTCAAAAAGTAATTGAACATAATGGGAAAAAGATTTCACCTAAGAAGCAATCATTAGTAAGTCAGCCTCTAGGTGGTGACTTGATAGATACGATCTTGCGTCTTGATAAAACTATGGATTGGTCAGACAGCATGAAACTAGTTATCAGTAAGATTCGACATATAGAGATATCTCAGGATAAATTGATTCTTAGAGCCTAAATTGCTCTTGGTACGATGGTTTACACTGACGAATATGCCATCTATAACCCTTTACAAGATTGGGGTTATGCTCACAAAACTGTTTGTCATGGGGTAGGCAAATATGCTAGAGATGAAGATGGTGAAGGTTTTTGTGAAGTTCATGTCAACACGATGGAAGGCTTTTGGTCGCTTTTACGCTCTTGGTTACGACCTCATCGTGGGATTTCTCAAGAAAAGTTACCTTTGTATTTGAGCTTCTTTGAGTTTGTTCATAATGCCAAGAGGAGGGGTAAAGCTTTGCTCAGTGCTTTGCTAGACTCCCTACTTTCTTTACCTCCCCGAAACACCTATTGAGCCTTAGTTTTTAATCATGCTAGATTACTTAGCTAAATTACGAAGTAGCTCCCGTTGATTCTCGTTCATATTCTGTAAGATCTGCTTGGCATCACTGTGTTGAAGCATCTGTAAAAGCTCTTCAATCTCCTCGGTTAACTCCTGAGAAACGGTGACTTTTGCCTTAGATTCACTAACAGATTTATGCATCTGATGTTCCTCAATTTTAGCATCTGGCATCACGCAAGTTCCCGTTTCGCAGTCCATTTTTAGTTCTTGCCAGTAAATCGTAGGAATTACTTTTCCCCTTTGACCAAAATGTTCATGCTGCAAGAGATTTGTTTGCAGGTAGTTGCGAGGTGACTCGTAGAAATTGATCTCCCGCGCATGGGGAATGGTGAACCCTCCAAAGGCTTTGCGATATTCTTCAGAGCCAAGAATTTCGTTAAAGAAGGCAGCTACGCCTTCCATCATCAACAAATTGATATACTTGGCAATCTCTTCATGTCCTTTGATCGCTCTACCAAGCAGATGCTTAAAACTAAATTCTACAAATTTAAGATTCGAGCAACCCACATAAAAATTGTTGAGATAGACCGATGACAAAATGAATTCGCCAATGAAATGTCGAACGCCTAGTTTTCCTTTAAGGAATTCTTTCTCAATCTTGGCAATTTCTCTACGCTCGTACTCATAGGGCTGACGCTCTAGCACTTGGGCATAGATTTTATGTAGCGCCGCCTGACGCTCAATTTCCGTAGATTTGCGATCGACGGTGGTGGGGGCATAGGTATCCATAGCATCTTCTCCAAAAAAAATGAAACTTGTGAGAATACTGCAACATAGAAATGCTGATTGCCTTGAGTTTTAAAGGCAAATTTCTATAATTTTTATAACTTTATAAGATTTATAACTTTATTAAGGACGTTCTCTTGAAACGCCGATCTTAATACCAATTTCCAAAATGGCAACGCCATTGTGGAAATCTCAAAACCTTACTGGGGTTGTTTTTTAATACACTGAAGTGAGCCAACACTTTAGTGCATTGGCATCACTTAAGCATTAGGTATTGAGCAACGAGGATACAGCCATATCGGAATAGGGCTTTACCAAGGCAGCACATTCTGCGGGTAGTCTCTCATCAATCACGGTCTGCAACAGACGATAAGCCGTAGAACATTCCTTCGCAATTTGATAGGAATTAATAATATTTGCCAACCAATCCATCAAAGCTTCACGGAAGAATAGTTCGTCATCACGCAAAATAGCTAGTGATGCATAGCGAATCATATTTGACATGTCATATTTGCAGCGTTGCAATTGTTTTTGAACCAATTCAGGATACTGCTGTGCCAAGAGTTGCAGTGCGCGAATTGTGATTTCATCAGCGCGATCGCGTAGCAGATTGTAAGTCTTGACTCGTAGAGAAAAGCTACTAGCAAAACGCTCTAAATTGTAAATATCGCTATCGTTCAGATAAACGCGATCAATAACGGCAATTTTTTCGTCCAAAGTACGATTCATTGTTAGCATAATCTTCTTCTTACCCCTATATTAAACTTAGCAAATACACCTATTGGATTGACTTAAACTCGTAGCTCAAACTGGTAAATTTAATTCGCTTGAAATCCCCGTTAATAAAATAATAGATTTGAATTCAAAACCATATTCAAGAATGAAATCAAAGTTAACTTAAAAATACATTTCGACATAATACATTTC
Source organism: Pseudanabaena sp. 'Roaring Creek' (assembly GCF_001402795.1). Taxonomy (GTDB): domain Bacteria; phylum Cyanobacteriota; class Cyanobacteriia; order Pseudanabaenales; family Pseudanabaenaceae; genus Pseudanabaena. The sequence goes on along the minus strand of NZ_LIRE01000766.1, from coordinate 1,668 downwards.
GATGCATATATAGCTGGACATCGCTAAATCAATTGAATACTTTACCATTCAGGATACATAGCTAGTAAGGGATATAACCTTTCACAAATCATTTAGGGCTGTCATGTAAAATCGCGGCATCATGGGATAAGTTTGATGATTTCAACAGTATTAAGCGTTCCAAAAAACTTAGAAAACAAGTTTGCTTTTGTCGCGATCCCCAATAAATTATCGGGAGTACGATATTCAAGTAATTCAAAACAGAAATAATCATACGAAATAATAGGAACTCGCCGAGCTTTTATAAGATAGTTTTCTTGTTTACGATATTCTCTGCCCTTAAAACAACAAAAAGGAGCCTCATAAATATTGAAAAAATCTTTTAAGTAGCGATCGCGGAAAAAACTGAAGATTTTATTGCCGTTTTAAGAACGTCACGGTTAAAATGATTTAAGTAGCTAAGCATAAGTAAACTTAAAACCTAGACGAGCGTACCGCCCGCGTAGCGGATGGTACGCTCTCTGGTTTCGTCTTTTTTATGCCGAGCTACTAATTTAGATAGAATAATTTAGATAGAAATCAATATTTTAGATAAATCCATGCAGGCAGTACGAATTGAAAACCTCAAGAAAGCTTATGGCGAGACTATTGCCGTAGATGGAATTTCTCTAAATGTTACGCAGGGGCAAATCTATGGTCTGCTGGGACCGAATGGGGCAGGTAAAACGACAACGATGCGTTGCCTTTGTACCCTGACTGCGCCAGATTCAGGCTCGATCGAAGTTGCTGGGGTAAGGGAAGTAAGAGCAATTCGCAACCAATTGGGTTACGTGGCGCAGGAGGTAGCTCTCGATAAAGTTTTGACAGGAAGAGAACTATTAGAGTTTCAGGCGGCTTTGTATCACATCCCTCCCAGACAAATTCGCGATCGCATTGACAGCGTGTTGGATTTATTACAGTTAGAGCCCTACGCGGATAAATTATCGGGAACCTATTCGGGCGGATTGAAAAAGCGTTTAGATCTTGCCGCAGGTTTATTACATCAACCCTCAGTATTAGTCCTTGACGAGCCGACAGTGGGGCTGGACATTCAAAGTCGGATCGCAATTTGGGAGTTCTTGCGAAAATTACGCGCATCGGGGGTAACGGTACTGATCAGCAGCCACTATCTCGAAGAAATTGATGCGCTTGCGGATCGCGTTGCCATTATCGATAGGGGCAAAATTATTGCCGAAGGTACGACTAACGAATTAAAAGCTAAGGTAGGTGGCGATCGCATCACCATCAGGATTCGCGAGTTTGCGGAGCGTCATGAGGCAGAACATGCCCAGAAGATTTTGCAACAGCTCCCCATCGTCCAAAGCATTACAATTAATTCGGCACAGGGGAATGCCGTTAACTTATTCGTCGCCCCCGATGCCAATGCCATTAGCGAAATTCAAAATATGTTGGCAGCGGTTGATATTAGCGTCTTTAGTCTGTCTCAATCACGTCCTAGTTTGGATGATGTATTTCTCGCGGCCACTGGGCAAACCATACTAGATGCGGAAATTGCCCAGTCTGAAACGATCGCGGCAAAGGGGAAAAAGAAACGCTAAAACCCAAGAAGAGAGGGTTGGTGCAAAGCACCAACCCTCTCTTCTTGGGGAATAAATATAAAGACCCAGAGGCTGTAGCGCACGCTGCGCG
>NZ_LIRE01000567.1 GCF_001402795.1 Pseudanabaena sp. 'Roaring Creek' | reverse complement strand
GAACCTTCGGCTTTGGGAATGTCTACGGATGATGTGTTGCATAAAACTTTTCCCGATCTGCTCAGAGCCGATTTTACCGCAGGGATGGAGACGACTTTGGATGAAATCTCGGTGGGTAAGTTGGAGTGGCAAAGCTATTTGATTGGTTGGCATCAGTCCTATTTTCAGCCGATGTTGGCGCGTGCTTACACGAATCTCGGTGCGGATTTACAGCCAAGTAATCGTAAAAATGAGCTTTCAGATGTGGCTTGTCCTGCTTGTAATCATCCTCTCAGTAAGATTCCTTCTCAGAAGGTGAGTGGTGGGCATTTTCTCAAGTGTGAGCATGGCTGTGAGAATCTGGTGATGTTTTGGAGCGATCGCCGTAATCAGTGGGAGATTCCTCAACCGAAGGGCGAAAATGCAGTAACGGCGGAGGTGACTAGTTTTGCTTGTCCCGTCTGTGGTAAGCCTTTGGCTAAGTTTCCCTATGCTAAGGATGGTGTGGATAAGGTGATGTTGAAGTGTGCGGATGTTCAGGCGCGGCAACGCAAGGATCATGCGGATGTGGTCTTTTTCTGGTCTTCTCAAGAGAAGTGGTGGTCGAAGAAGTTTGGCGATCTGGATGAGGCGGCTAAGCCGAATTTGGGCAAGGCTGCAACTGGGAAGGAGAAGAAAGTTTCTCAGCGTAAGCCTAAACAGGCAGGTAAAGTGGCTAAGCCTCGCCCTAAAAAGTTGTCTTGATAAGCATTGAGATTCGTTAGGGTTATACTGTATTTAATCAATCAAAATTTAGTGTTGTCTATGAGGCAATATGTCTGAGTCGATCACCTTAGAACTTCCCGAGCCTTTGGTTAAAAAAGTTAAAGAAATTGCTGCGCTCAATCGTCAGGGGATTGAAGAAATGCTGATTGAATGGATTGATCGCACTATTAATGAGATTCCCATAGATGCTTTGCCTGATGAACAGGTTCTGGCTCTTTGTAATTTGCAAATGGGTGAACAGCAGCAAAGACTTTTTAGTGATTTACAAGCTCGAAATAGTGAAGGGTTGCTTAATGCACAGGAAGTTAAGAAGCTGAATGAGTTAATGCAGGTTTATCGTCATGGTTCGGTAAGGAAAGCTAAGGCAATGCAGGTTGCGGTAATGCGTGGATTAATCCCTGCTTTGAATGCTGTCTCATGAGTCGTCCTTATATTTCGGTTGAGATTGATCGCAATGTTCGCAGTATGGCTAAGAACCGATGTGGCTATTGCCTTAGTCCTCAAAAATTAGTCATGGCACGTCTAGAGATTGAGCATATCATTCCTGTTTCTAAGGGTGGCAGTAGTGAGGAGTCGAATCTTTGGTTAGCTTGTCCTATTTGCAATAGTCATAAAGCTGGCAAGATTGAGGCGATCGATCCAGTTACGGATGAGGTTGTGGCGTTATTCAATCCGCGTACTCAAGTTTGGGTGGAGCATTTTGCTTGGGCTGAGGATGGTATTCGTATTCTCGGAAAGACTCCAACGGGACGGGCAACGGTGAGGGCTTTGAGTCTTGATAGTGATTTTGATGCTTTGGAGGTTCGGAGTTATTGGGTACAAGCGGGTTGGCATCCGCCGAAAGATTAAGGGGAAATTGCAACTAATCTCGAATTAAACAGCAATCGCTCTTTTCAAAAATTAATCAAACAGAGATCGCCACACGGTTTTTGTATTCTCATCAAATGTGAAAATACTCCTTGCTATACAAGATAACTTTGATGAGGTGTAGATATATTGTTATGATTAAATTTCAAGTCTCAATCAAGGGGGATATATGGCAACTCAAGGATATGGACTTTTCGCTACTGAGCCTAACGCTAATGAAGCGCTAGAATGTAACATCTGTGGCGCTGAATGTCTTGTTGAGCGTAACTTGCCTGTTCCATTAGGTTTTATAGCGGCTATGGCTGGTCTAGATAAACCGCGTGATAAATTTTATGATGAATTTTCTTGTCCAAATCTAAAAGAAAAATGGCACAAGCAGGCAGTAAAACTTGTCAAAGAGATACAAAAAACTCCAAGCAAGCGTATTGCACATCTAATGCAACAAGATTTAGAGGATTTGCTCAAAGAAAATACCGATCAAAGTTGAGAACTTATTTATTCATAAATTTAAAAATTAAAGATGTTTAAAAATATTTCAAATTTAGATGAATTAGCAAACGAAGCAATCAAGGTTAAGCACTTTGCAACTATGGAATTAGTTGAAGCCGATCCAGACGATCCAGCTTTAGAGATTGTAGCTTGGATGACTGCAAATAATTTTGACATTGTCCCTGTGAGTAATAGCGATCAAATAGGTTTCGTGTCGAGAGTGAAGCTTGAGTCACTTCGTGATAACGAATCTATTCGTAAAGCAATTTGTCCAATAGATAAGACTTCAATGATTAGCCCAAATGCTTCAATAAGAAGTGTTCTTGATAAATTTACTAATACTAGTAGTAGTTGGTTATTTGTAGGAGATGGTAACAAACCAAAAGGTATTGTTACACTTTATGATTTAGAAAAGCCTGCGGTATCTCTATTTCTGTTGTCTAAAATTCTCATGTTAGAAGCAGGACTCCGCAGGCTTTTAGGTACATACACTAATACTCCGATTCCTGATTCACCTTCAGAAGATGGTGTTGCTGGAGATCCGCAGAAACTATATGAACTTCTTGATAAAGTTAGAGAAGAATCTAGCCTTGTTTCAGAGCTAGGATTTTCATTAAGATCTGGAGAAGTAGTATTAAAGGGACAATTTAGGGATGTAACAAACCGTATAAGACATCTTAGAAATCATCTTGCACATGGGCGAAGTATTTTAAATGAGGTAAAAAATCCTCTAGAAGCTGTTCAGCGTATTAATGAGATTGATAAATTACTAGAAAAAGTTAAGTCAAAAGTTGATGATAGGGAGCAAGTATGGAACGCTTTTATCAATACCATTATTGTAGATGAATCAGATGGAAAGCAAATATTTTGGGGCGGAGCTAATGCTATTCCTTTACCTATGCAATCGCCTATCTTCGTAATATCCGCTGAAAATCCTTTTGAAGAGGTTCTTTCACCAGAAAAGAATAATGAAAGAACTACATATTTACGCAAATTGCTAAAATATCGTGAATTAAAATTCATGGAAGTTTTTGGTAAATCATCTTATGGCACATGGAAACAAGCGAGTTTTGCTATCGAAGGTATAAGCCAAAAAGATGCTTGTGAATTAGCCAAAAAGTTCGGACAGAGGGCAATCTTTGAGCTTACTCAAGACGAGCTGAGAGTCATTTCAGTTGATGGAGAATGTCGAAAAAATAAACCTCGTTGTCGATAATTAGTCATACGAAAAGTTTCATATTCTGGAAAACTTCCCTGTTTTGCAAAATTGCCAATGTTCGCTGTTTATAAGAATTTTATAATGATTTTCTCCAATTGCGCGTAGATGACTAGCAATTTCATCTGAGGACAACTCTGAGCTATCGATCTCCTTGGTTGCATCACCGACATTAAAGAGATCATTACTTTCGATAGCCTCTAGCAGTGATGGATATACCGTTGTATTTTCGTCACTGCTAAGACAAACAATATATTTATCTCCCCAACGATATACCTGCTCAAGATCAGCACCAGCCCCAAGCGATTCACTATCCCAATAGACACTGTACACAGGTTCTTCTTCCAAGAGCGTTTCCAGTTCTTCATCACTAGGAAATTGGCTATATTTAGTCATTGTAGTAATTGCTGTTATTGCAGTTGTCTCAATTATTCTAATACTTTCAATCGATCGCCTATAACAACCTTGCTACAATAAGCATGATCCACAATCTCCAAATCATAGCCAATGAAATTAGCCTATTGATTAGAAAAACAACTATGAACGACATCCAAGAATATGACCTTGTTGCTTTAACCGAAGATGCGATCGCTACTCATAAAGTCACTCACCAGCAAATCCTACTCAGACGAGGACAAATGGGAACGGTTTTAATGTCCTTTGATAATAAAGCATTCCTAATCGACTTTACCGATAAACAAGGCAATACCTTCGCGATGGAAACAATCGAACCTGTCAAGCTATTACGCCTCATCAATGAACCTGAATTAGTCTATTCATGACTATTCCCCACCTATGACCTTCACATCAGTCCTAGAGAAT
>NZ_LIRE01000566.1 GCF_001402795.1 Pseudanabaena sp. 'Roaring Creek' | reverse complement strand
AGCTATAACATTAAAACCGAAAAGAGAGAGGCGGGGCTTTGCCCCGCCTCTCTCTTTTCGGTTTTATGTCCTGATACACTGGGCGATAGCTATAATTTTGCAATTAAAACGTAGAATTACCTATGCCCTTGTAACTCGCTTCCCCATTTCCGAATACTTTCCCAGACATTTAAATCCAGCCAGCAAGTTATATGAGCAAAGACTTTGAATCTATCAGCGATCGCTTACCTCCACAAAATATTGAGGCTGAGGAGGCCGTCTTAGGCGGGATCTTGATCGATCCAGAGGCAGTGTCACGGGTGCTCGATACTCTTCGTCCCGAAATGTTCTATGTTGCAGCACATCAGGAAATCTTTCGAGCTTGCTTGATGCTAAATAATCAGTCCAATCCGACGGACATGATGAGTCTGACCACATGGCTCAGCGATCGCGATATGCTCGAAAAAATCGGCGGTCAAACTAAAATTGCCCAGCTTTGCGATCGCACCGTCAGCGCCGTCAATATCGACTTTTATGCTCAACTCGTAGCTGATAAATATGCCCGTCGTAAACTGGCTGAAGCCGCCAGAGGCGTAGTTGAGATTAGTTACAGCAATGAAATCGAACTGCCGCAACTCCTCGATCAATCCGAACAAAAGATTTTTGCGGTGACCCAATCTCGCGCTCAGCAGGGGCTTACCCCCGCCGCCGATATTCTCACTAAGACCTTTTACGAACTCGAAAATCGGTTCAACTCCCTTGGTACGGGTAATTCCACGGCGACGGGTTTAATTACAGGATTTTATGATTTTGATGCCATGACGAATGGCTTGCAGCGATCAGACTTGATTATCTTGGCTGGTCGTCCTTCAATGGGTAAAACTGCCTTTGGGCTAGAAGTAGCTCGCAAAATGGCAGAAATCCATAGATTGCCCGTGGCGATCTTTAGTTTGGAAATGTCTAAGGAGCAGTTAGTTTATCGCTTACTAGCCAGTCAGTCTAAGGTGCGTTCCAGTGACATGGGCATTGATAGCAATCGTCTGCGTACGGGACAGATTAGCGAAAATGAATGGGGCACTGTTGCGATGGCGATCAGTGGACTTTCTGAACTGCCCATCTTTATCGATGATACGCCTAATCCGCCGATTACGGAATTACGCTCTAAGGCTCGCCGTTTACAATCAGAAAAAGGAGGTGTACTTGGGCTGATTTTAATTGATTATTTGCAATTAATGGAAGGTTCGGGTTCCGACAATCGCGTCCAAGAGATCTCCCGCATTACGCGATCGCTCAAAGCTTTAGCCCGTGAATTAAATGTACCTGTGATTGCTCTATCCCAGTTAAGTCGCGGGGTAGAAGCTAGAACTAACAAGCGTCCAATGCTATCAGATCTGAGAGAATCGGGTTCGATCGAGCAGGATGCCGACTTAGTGATTAATCTCTATCGTGATGAGTATTACAACCCCGAAACTCCTGATCGCGGAGTCGCCGAAATTATCATCGCCAAACACCGTAATGGTCCCGTTGGCACGGTCAAACTACTATTTGAACCCCGCCTGACCAAGTTTGAAAATATGGCTTCCAGCCGTAATTAGAAATTAATTAAAATTTTTAGTTAAGTAGCTGGGCATAATTAAAACCCAAAAACCTGTAGCG
>NZ_LIRE01000649.1 GCF_001402795.1 Pseudanabaena sp. 'Roaring Creek' | reverse complement strand
GCATAAGTAAACTTAAAACCTAGAAGAACGTACCGCCCGCTACGCGGGCGGTACGCTCTCTGGTTTTGGTTTTTAATTATGCTTAACTGCTTAGCTAACAGCCAAACATCAATTAACGAGTTTTGAATGTTGTACCATCTTTAGCGATCGCTAGGCATTTAGTTTCAGAACTAACACCCATAGCTAACCATGCTTGTTGCATTGCTTGAGCTACTGACTCTATTGTACCCATAGGTGCTAAAGAAAGTAGTGTTGGACCTGCGCCACTGATTACCATGCCATAGGCTCCTGCGGCGATCGCTGCGTCCTGTAACTCTGCCATGCCTTTAATTAGGTTTTGGCGATAGGGTTGGTGCAAGCGATCCTGAAGCCCAGCCCTGAGCCAATTATCTTTGCCTGTCTGAATTGCATGGGTGAGTAAGGCTAAGTGGGAGGCGTTAAAAATAGCATCATGCATGGAAAATTGTTTTGGCAACACCTTTCTTGCTTCGGCAGTTGACAACTCAAAGTCAGGTATGGCAACGGCGATCGCAATGTCCTCATGCCATGCGAGATGGCAAAACTCCCAGCCCCCAGCTTGATTGGATGCCATCAGTTGACAGCCGCCCAGCATTGCAGGCGCGACGTTATCAGGATGCCCCTCCATAGAGATCGCGAGATCTAATAATGCATTGCGATCGAGCGGTGAGCCAGCCAATAGGTTCGCGCCAAAAATGCCGCCGACGATCGCGGTTGCCGAACTACCTAAGCCTCGTGACAATGGGATTGCGGTATCGGTGTGGAAAGCGATCGCGGGAATAGGGCGATCGATATGTTGATAAAACTTAGCTATGCCCTGATATACGAGGTTTTTCTCGTCCCGTTCTACCTTGTCCGCACCTTCACCTGAGGCTGTAATGGTTAAGCGCTCTGCTAGGGAAAATTCAAAGCGGTTATACAGAGAGAGGGCAGCTCCAAGGCAATCAAAACCTGGTCCCAAATTGCCAGTGGTAGCGGGAACGGAGACTTCAAAAATGGTCATAGGAATCTAAAGTATGCTGAAGCTGAGGAATTGTTAGTTACTGCTAACGTGGGACATTATATAAGGTTACTTTGCTGCGCCGCACCTGTAATACCAATTCCTAAAATGGCAATGCCATTTTGGGAATTGGTATTATAGCTGTCGCCAAGTGTACTAGGACATAAAACCCAAGAATTAATTGGCGGCGCTTCGCGCCGCCAATTAATTCTTGGGTTTTGATTTGTCCTAATTCAAGTGACTGTAGCTATAAAGCCAAAAAGAATAAGAGGAGATGCCAAACATTACGTATTCATCTACTCAGTAGCTAAGCATAAGTAAACTTGAAACCTAGAGGAGCATACCGCTCGCTTAGTGGGCGGTATGCTCTCTTGTTTTGGTTTTTAATTATGCGGAACTACTTAAGTTTTATAATAAGGAAAAATTTAGTCGCTTATATTGGTACAACAATTTCTGAATGGGACTTAATAGGCATGACAGATAATTTGTTAAGAGTTCCCTTGCAATTCTTCCAATCCAAATCTATTCGCAAAAAACTTATTAACTGTATTGGTATTACTATTGTGGCGCTGGGCTATTATGGGCTTGCCGAAATATGCCGTCATGTCGTCTCCACCCCTCAATCTGTCACGCCTGTTTGGTTTCCCGATGGGTTTGCTTCTGCGGCAATTTTGTTATTTGGCGATCGCTTACTTCTCGGTGTTTTGCTAGGCTCTTTTTTGGCAAATATTTGGGCTTTTATCAAAACCGATAGTTTTTTCCATATCTTGCAATCCGTTTCCCAAGTAGCCATGATTGCGATCGGTACGACCACAGGCATTGGCTTGGGGAGCTACCTTTTACGGCGTGCCATTGGGCGGGAAAGTCCGCTTAGAAACTTTCGGAATGTTGCGCTGTTCTTTTGGCTGGCTGGGCTGGTGGGAACCATGCTAAATGCGACTACAGGGGTAACCGCTCTATGTTTGGGGGATAATGTGGCTTGGACTGATTATTTTGGGGTCTGGTTAACTTGGTGGATATCTAATGTTACGGGGATTTTTGTCTTAACCCCTACTTTGCTAAGTTGGAGTGAGCTCATCCGTTTCAAGTTCCTCAGTTACCTCCGCAAAAAACGCGATCGACTTGTAAAACCGCAACAACTGATTGAAGCCTTGATGATTCTGGCGACTATATTAACCATCTCCGCGATCGCTTTTAACGGTATATATCCCATTGAGTATCTAATTCTTCCCTGTTTAGTTTGGGCTACTTTTCGTTTTGGACATTTCGCAGCCACTAATTTGATATTTTTGGTGTCTGTGATTGCCATTATAGGAACATTACAGGGAACGGGCTCTTTCGCAAGGGAAAGCATGTATGAATCCTTACTGCTATTACAAAGTTTTATCGTTGCAACCGTCTCATTTACGTTAATTCTTGCAGGGACAATTGATGAGCATCGGCGTAGTAGCAATCATTTAAAAAAGTCTCAAATAGAACTGATTCAAAAATCGCAATTGTTGATCGAGAGTAACCGTAACCTCAGGCAAGCTAAACAGATAGCTGAAGAGGCAAATCAGTCGAAAAGTAAATTTCTGACTAATATGAGTCATGAGCTCCGTACCCCGCTCAATGCAATTATTGGCATCTCTCAACTGCTTCAGGATGAAGTAGAAATTTCGCCCCAACATAAAGCCGACCTACAGATTATCTATAATTCGGGATATCACCTGTTGTCTTTAATTGAAGATATCCTCGATATTTCCAAAATTGAAGCTGGAAAAATGGAAATTCAACCGATGAATTATAAATTACTGGAGTTAATACAGGAGGTGAGTGAGAGTTTCCAGTTTTCCGCAAACAATAAGAAAATCGAATTAATTTGTGACTTTGCATCCGATCTGCCCCAAATCGTCCATACGGATATCAAGCGACTAAAGCAAATCCTTTTTAACCTGCTCGGCAATGCTGTAAAGTTTACGGACAAAGGGAAGGTGACGTTTCGGGTTAGTAGAATTTACGATCACGAGCTAAATATTAATGGCTTAACGGATTCCCATTTTATGAATTCAACAAATGCTAATAAGCTTGCCTGTTCTGCTAATTCTATACCTAATGCTATGTCTAATGAAATGGAGATCGCATACCTACTATTTGAAGTCTTAGATACAGGATTAGGAATGGATGCGGAGAAGTTAGATAAGATTTTTCTGCCCTTTGAACAATTAGGAGAAAATAAGCTTAAGTCTCAGGGTACGGGTTTGGGATTAGCGATCAGTCAAAAAATTGCACGTATGTTGGGAGGGGAAATTACGGTAAAGAGTCAAATCGGTTTGGGTAGCTGTTTCAATTTGCATTTGTCCATTGAAGTTGTAGAGCCGATTACCTATGAAGAAATTAATGCCCAATTATTAATACAGGAAAGCCCTATTGTGCAGGTAAGTAGCGATCGCGCCTTGAATGGTTTTCATAAAGGTTTCTCTGAACTCTATCCTTTAAAGATTTTGATCGCTGAAGACAACTTAGTTAATCAGAAGGTTGCGGTTCGTATGTTTCAGCGATTGGGTTATACCGTCGATATTGCCAATAATGGGCTAGAGGTAATCGCAATGATGCGATCGCAAACCTATAATGTCGTGTTTATGGATATCCAAATGCCTGAAATGGATGGATTAGAAACTACGGCAAAAATTTTGGAAGATTGGAACTTAAACTCACGTCCTCGGATTATTGCGATGACAGCTAATGCAATGTCAGGAGATCGTGAGGACTGCTTAGTTGCAGGCATGGATGACTATCTGAGCAAGCCCATTCAGATTGAGCAGTTGTTAACTGCTCTGAAGCGATCGTATGCCCAAATTTGAGTTACTATCTCATCTCACGGCTACGCTGCAAAGCTTCTTTTCATAAATTCAAGCATAATCCTCCAAATACAGAAGATTCCGTAATCCTTTCGCTTCCTTTTCGATAAAACCCACATTCCGCTCATAATGGAGGTCTAAAAATATTTACAACGAGACAATTAGGATCGCCTACTCATGGCTAGAAAGC
>NZ_LIRE01000565.1 GCF_001402795.1 Pseudanabaena sp. 'Roaring Creek' | reverse complement strand
AGAACTAATTAGATAGTCACTATAAAGATCTAACATGTTCATCTTCATGTTTTTATCTTCTTTCCTCATCTTAGCTTGGTTTCGGCAAAGCAATTACTCTCAAACCTACTTCCAGTATACATTCTCAGTCATTTTTTTTGGGCGCTTTCTATCTGCGTAAGGTGAGTTAGCACATGGGAGAAGTATTCTATCTAATACAACAGACGTATCAGATGCACTGAATCGAATCAAAAAGATTGACTTGCGATTAGAGCAAATCTCAAAGCTAATTAATGATAGGAATAATGTATGGGAAGCATTTGCTAAGACTCATATTGTAAAACGTACTGTCACGGTGACAGAAGATTTTTGGGTGGGGAAAAATGCGATTCAGTTACCACTAAAGACTCCTATCTTCGTCATCACAGCATCTAATCCATTGGAAGAAGTTTTATCTAAAGAGAAAAATTCAAAAAGAAATCAAAGTCTTCGTGATTTGCTAGAATATCGCAAACTAAATTTTGTTGAAGTTGTTGGACAATCTCCTGATGGGAAATGGTCGGAGAATAGCTTTGCAATAGAGGGGATGACTAGGTTAGAAGCTTGTAAATTAGCAAAAGATTTTAGTCAACGCGCAGTTTTTGAACTTGAATCAGATACAGTCAGAGTTATCTCTATTACTGGGAAAATTATGTCAGAGAGGGATCGCAATAGAAACGATATCTAAAAATTTTTCTAGTCAAATATTAAGCAATCAGCTTATACAAACATACATCATTGATTTATGAAAGACATCGCATTCTCGTCATCTTTTTACTTGTGCTAGACAACTTGTGATCGCTTGTTGGTGTGTTTGATGCGATCACACTTGTGTTTAGATTGGTTGGAGATCGCTAAATTTATCCATCCTTATGGCTTATGCCTGACAACACCGACTACCTCCAAGGCATTATCGAACGCCTCACCTTTCAATCGGAAGAGACAGGCTATACCGTAGCACGGCTAAAAGTCCCCAAGGCTCAAGACCTAATCACCGTAGTCGGTAACTTTGCCAATATCCAAGCAGGACAGACTCTAGCCCTAGAAGGCACATGGCGATCGCCCAAATATTATTACTTCCCAATGAGACGTTCATACTCAGCGTGCGTACCAATCCAAAACCAAGAAATACCCTTCTCAACCTCAATTCCCACTGCCCGATATTCCTTACTAATTCTTACTGACCAATACTTCCCAACTCTCTTTAAGTGCAAAGATGGATGCGATGGATTGGTTTTCAGTAACTCATAACTTTGATCGGCAATCTCCTGAATAGTTTCAGGTAAAGCTTTGTAATATCCCCAAAATCGTCTGGTTGTGAAGTGCATTAGATTTGCTTGCAAAATCCATTTTCAAAATCCTCAATCGCTTCCTGTGCCAGAAAATCTAACTTCCCCGACTCAATATCACTCTCTAACTCCTCATCCCAACGTTGATAATCTAAATCCAACAGCCAATCAATAACTTTGCGAAATTCGCTAGGAGGAAGTTCTAATATAGCCGACTCAATTTGTTGAATAGTCATCGTTTTAGATTTCTATGTAAAATAATTGTTTGCGCTGGTTAACTTGAGCGATCGCCAATCAATTGTAGCACTACAACATTTTAGCTAATAATGGTAAAGCGATCGCTACATTTATCCGTCCTTATGGCTCATGCCTGACAACACCGACTACCTCCAAGGCATCATCGAACGCCTCACTTTTCACTCCGAAGAAACAGGCTATACTGTTGCGCGGCTAAAAGTACCTAAGGCTCAAGACCTAATCACCGTAGTCGGTAACTTTGCCAATATCCAAGCAGGACAGACTCTCGCTCTAGAAGGTACATGGCGATCGCATCCTAAATTTGGCGACCAGTTCCAAGTCACTCAATACCGTGAAACTAAACCCGCCACAATTACAGGAATTGAGAAATATCT
>NZ_LIRE01000564.1 GCF_001402795.1 Pseudanabaena sp. 'Roaring Creek' | reverse complement strand
TTATTAATGCGCCCATTTGTAAAATAAGAACATAGGTGGCGTTGTCTCTTTCTGGCTATTTTATAGCTGTCGCTAAATATACTAGGATATAAACCCCAAGAATTGACTGGTGGCGCGAAGCGCCACCAGTCAATTCTTGGGGTTTGATTTGTCCTAAGTCAAGTAACTGTCGCTATATTAATATGCCCATCCTTTACAAAAGAGAGTTGCCGCGCAATGCGTGGCAACTCTCTTTTGGGTTTTATGTCCTGATATACTTGGCGACAGCAATATGTACAAGATGAATGGACAGACGTAAGTTTCTCGTTTTAAGCGGAGCGACGATCGCAGGACTAGGGGGATGCCAATGGTCAAATCCTTTCGATCGAAGCGATCGCTTAAGAGTACTAGGTTTACTGGGAGCGATTCCGAGCAAATTAATTAGTCAATTTGAATCGGCTTCACAAATAAAAACGGAATTTAAAGCCGAAAATTTGCCCGCAAAGCTCTGGCAGGAACTCCAAAACTCTCCAAACCTAGCTAAAGAGAAAGTACCGCAACTGGTTAGCCTCGGTGATAGCTGGCTCGATCCTGCGATCGCTCAATCCTTGATTCAACCGATCGCGCCAAACCTCCTAGACAAAATCCCTCAATGGCAAAAACTCTCTCCCTTCTGGCAGCAGAGCGTAACGCGCAACAATCAGGTATGGGGAGTCCCCTATCGCTGGGGCGCAACGGCGATCGCCTATCGCAGCGATAAATTGAAGTTCGATATTACTCAATGGTCTGACCTTTGGCGACCCGAACTAAAGCAAAAATTATCCTTGCCCGATGATGCAAGGGAAGTGATCGGACTTGTCTTAAAAAAGATGGGGCAGTCCTATCAAGTAGATAATATTGCCGAACGCAAAGATATTTTTACCGCATTAATCCAAGATCTCAAGACTCTTAGCCCGCAGGTTTTAACCTATTCTTCCGACAACTATTTACAATCTCTCCTGAACGCCGACACCCTAGCTGCAGTGGGTTGGACGAGCGATATGTATAAGACAGCCAAGCAAAATCCCAATCTCAAAGTAGTAATTCCCCAAGATGGGACAGCCCTATGGAGTGATATCTGGGTCATTCCAAAGGGAGAAGTGGCGATCGCTGCTACCGCATGGATGAATTTTTGTCTTACCCCCGAAATCGCCGTACAATTGACATCCTTAACCGATGCAGTTAGTCCGTCTAGTGCATTAGACAAAGTCCCCAACAGTGTCAAAGCCGATCCCATCAAGTTTTTCTCCCAAGACATTCTCGCCAAAAGCGAGTTGATTTTACCCCTGTCTCCCACAACACTTACGCAGTATAAAGATCTCTGGACAAAGCTGCGATCGGGAACGCTATAACCGATGGGCTATTTCTAAAATAACCTGTATTAACTTGCATTAAGGATCTGGACATGATTAAAACCCAGAATCAAAAGCCTATAGCGCACGCTGCACTTGCGCTACAGACTTTTGGGTTTTATATTTAATTGCGTCTAGCTATAGC
>NZ_LIRE01000563.1 GCF_001402795.1 Pseudanabaena sp. 'Roaring Creek' | reverse complement strand
CTCAAAACCTTACTGGGTTTGGTGTTTAATTCACAAAAGTGTTGTCACACTTTCGTGAATTGGTATTATACCCTGATACAGTTGGCGGTAGCTATAAAGCCCAAAAACCTGTAGCGCACGCTGCGCGTGCGCTACAGGTTTTGATGTTGGGTTTTAATTATGCCTAGCTACGTAATGGCAAATTTTATGGCGTTACGAAAGGAAAGCATAAATCAAACAAATTTCAGGAATTAGGGATTAACTGAGATCTTGCACCATTCAAGAAAAGGCGTTGCAGAAACTGGTCAACGAGAGGGTTAATTCGTTCAACATCTGGTTGTACTTTATCTGGTCTATGGAGAGTGGTATGTACCATGGAGTTTTAGAGTATGGCGTGGTAAAGCATACCCCAGTCCCTCGCGCTTTGCGTCGCCACTCATCTTTAGGGTTTGATGTCCTATGTACCAGAATATCAAACCCCAAAGAGGGTTGCCGCGCTCCGTGCGGCAACCCTCTTTGGGGTTTTGATTTTATTTGCCTTAGCGATCAGTACAAGCCCAAACAGCAATCTCACAGCTAGAGTTGCCACAACTCTCAAGAGCAGCAGCTTTAGCAGCATATTCATCTGCATTCCAAGCCCAACCTAAATATCCACCTCCTTTAGCGACAGCACCACAAGCATTCGCAAACCAAACTTTGACAGAACAATTACTACCGCATTGAGACAAAGCTGCATCTTCTGCTTCAGCTTGACTATTGTAGTTATAGGCATAACCATAGGCATTGCCAGAGCCCGTAGCAACTGCTCCATACTTATCACCTGCAAACGCAGCCCCAGCTCCAAAGCCTTCAACTAGAAGAAAAGCGGCGGCAACAAATCCTAGATACTTTTTCATAAATATTCTCCAATATTTCTCAATGTGAGCTTAGTTGTTTTTGGTCATTAGCTACTTGCTTAGATGATTCGCAGCTCCCTTTTGGGAATATATATTAAGCTATGTCTAAACTTTTTTGACGTAATATATCCTGTTTGCGCCTAAATTATTAATTATTAATCGCCTTAATTAATCATCCAAAGAGCAATCATCCAAAGAGCATTGTGGTTAATTAATTAAGCATAATTAAAATCTAGATCTAAAACCTGCGGCGTACCTGCAGCGTACGCCGCAGGTTTTAGGGTTTTATATTTAATTAAGCCAACTATTGCTAAATAGGTAAGTATGGGCGGAGCTTTGCTCCATCCATACTCAGCATATATAGATAAT
>NZ_LIRE01000562.1 GCF_001402795.1 Pseudanabaena sp. 'Roaring Creek' | reverse complement strand
TTATCAGCCCATACCTTCAACTCCATCGCCAAAGTTACCTTACCATAGCGCAAACAGATATCCATTCTTCCCGAACCAATGGCATATTCTCTCTCCAACGTGCCACCACCATTAACAACACGGTGCAGAAAAGCCATCAATACAATATGAGGCGCAATCTCTGGATAGGGTGTACTGTCAAATAAAGGCTCTCCATGCTGCCGCCAGAATAATATAAAAGAATCTAACAGTGCTTGAGGATTGAGGTTCCCATCATTATCTAACCATGTTGGAGCAATTGAAGTTAAAGACGCGATCGTTATCGAAGCTAATACCTTAGGAATGATTTCTCGATAAATTGGATTAGCAATTTGAATACCTCCGCGACTATCTCGGCTGCACAAACCTAAATCAAGTACGAAGCGTAAGTCATCTTCGGGCATATTGACTAGTTCTTGCCCAGATAGAATTGGTTGGATAATTACCCTCACTCTATCTTCCCGCAATCTTTCGGCAAGACTATCCAAATGCGTATCCTGTCTCTTAATCAAAATCTCCTTAGCCTCATTCACTAAATCAGCCGTAATCGGAATTGCAGGATCTTTCGTAATATATTCCACAATTTCCTTAGCGATCGCATTGACTAACCAAGGCTGACCCTGTGTCAAATGAAAGGCTAAATCAATTGCCTCGGGTGTAAACACCTGACCAGTCGCATCCGTATGCTGCTGATAGAGATTCCTCACATCCTCAAGTGTGAAATTACTCAAAGTAAAGGAACG
>NZ_LIRE01000666.1 GCF_001402795.1 Pseudanabaena sp. 'Roaring Creek' | reverse complement strand
CTATATTCACTTAAGTCAGGACATCAAACCGAATAGAGAGTGGCGGCGCTTCGCGCCGCCACTCTCTATTCGGTTTGGGTTTGAGCGCAAAGCGCTGTATCAAGAATACCAAGACAACATCAGAGCGCAATCAGGACAAACTTATAGCTTTTTGTTAAGCAGTGCTGAAAACCACGATAAGATCCTAGTTAGTTGCATCAATTTATTTAGAAATTCCGATCGCATGATTTTTCCCGCGTATTCTGACTTTATTAAGCTTGCCGAACAGGGCAACTTTGTACCTGTGTATATGGAACTGGTTGCAGATCTCGATACGCCTGTATCGGCTTGGTATCGGGTATGTCAAGGTCAACCCTACAGCTTTCTATTGGAGTCAGTTGAGGGTGGGGAGAGACTAGGACGCTATAGCTTATTGGGTTGCGATCCTCTATGGATATTAGAAGCAAGGGGCGATCGCACCACCCAAACTTTTCGAGATGGCAAGGTAATCGAGTTTATTGGCAATCCTTTTCAACATTTGCATAATTGCCTTGCGCCGATTCATCCCGTGCATTTGCCCCAGCTACCGCCGAGCTTGGGAGGACTATTCGGTTATTGGGGGTACGAGTTAATTAACTGGATTGAGCCGAAAGTACCTGTATATCCTTGCCAAGAAGGAGATACGCCCGATGGGGTCTGGATGCAAGTAGATAGCCTGTTGGTGTTCGATCAGGTCAAACGTAAAATTTGGGCGATCGCCTATGCCGATATGAGTAACGGCAAAGATGCGGAGACTGCCTATAGTTCGGCTTGCGATCGCTTAAAGGTGCTGGTAGATAAACTGCGATCGCCTCTAGATCGCCAAAAGACAGCCATTAATTGGACAAATCCCAGACTGCAACCACCTGTCAGCTATAGGAGCAACGTCACCCGCGAAAAATTCTGTAAATCCGTGGAATTGGGTAAAGAACATATTAAAGCTGGCGATATTTTCCAAGTCGTACTTTCGCAGAGATTAACAACGGAATTTAAGGGCGAACCCTTTAGCCTGTATCGCTCTTTGCGGGTGGTCAATCCCTCACCCTATATGGCATTCTTTAACTTTAAGGATTGGCAACTAATTGGCTCTAGTCCAGAAATTATGGTTAAAGCTGAAGTCATCGATGGAGTTTCACGCACTGTCTTGCGCCCCATTGCAGGCACGCGCCCTAGGGGTACAACGGCGAAAGAAGATGCGGAACTTGCTAAAGAATTACTTGCCGATCCTAAGGAAATTGCCGAACATGTGATGCTAGTGGATTTGGGACGCAACGATCTCGGTCGCGTTTGCAAAAGTGGTACGGTGAAAGTCGATGAGTTAATGTCGATCGAGCTTTATTCCCATGTCATGCATATTGTTAGCAATGTCATTGGCGAAATCCGTCCCGAAAAAAATGCTTGGGATTTACTTCAAGCCTGCTTCCCCGCAGGCACGGTCAGCGGCGCACCGAAAATTAGAGCGATGGATATCATCCATAACTTAGAAGGCGATCGCCGAGGTGTCTATGCAGGAGCCTATGGTTATTATGACTTTGAGGGGCAACTAAACACGGCGATCACCATTCGGACGATCGTGACGCGGGATGGAACCGCTAGCGTACAGGCAGGCGCGGGCATAGTTGCCGATTCCGATCCTGAGAAGGAATATCAAGAGACTCTCAATAAAGCCAAGGGAATGTTGGAGTCACTACGCTGTTTGGGCTAATTGGTATAAAAAAACAAAACCAGAGAGCGTACCGCCCGCTATGCGGGCGGTACGCTCTTCTAGGTTTTAAGTTTACTCTTAGCTACTTAGAACTCACCAAAATTTTATCGAGTATTCCATAATGACGAAACCTTTATTAATTGTTGGCAGCGATACGGGAGTGGGGAAGACCGTTTTAACAGCGGCTTTAGCCGCCTATTGGTTGACCTATCGCGATCGCCCTGCATCCCCAAATGAACCGAGTACATCCCTCGGTATTTATAAACCTTTACAGTCGGGAGAGGGCGACCGCGAATTCTATCATCATACTTTCTCACTCTCGCAAACCCTTGATGAAATTACGCCTTTGTATTTTGAAACCCCGATCGCTCCAGCGATCGCGGCTCATAAAGAGGGTAAAGCGATCGATCTAGCCCTAATTTGGCAGCATTTTCTCAAACTGCAACAACAAAAGGAATGCTTGCTAGTGGAATCTATGGGCGGACTCGGTTCGCCAATTACCGATGAATATATCGTGGCAGATTTGGCGCGAGACTGGGCGTTAGAAGTCATTCTCGTCGTGCCAGTACGCCTAGGCGCGATCTCCCAAGCGATCGCCAATGTCGCTTTAGCCCGCATGGAAAAGGTGAAACTTAGGGGCATTATCCTTAGCTGCTCGCAAGTCTATTCGGAGGAAGAGATTGAGGAATTGGCTCCACCACAGATGATTTCTCGACTTGCTTCTACTCCAGTACTGGGAATTCTGCCCTATGTCAAGGATTTGCGCGATATTTCACAATTAGCCCTTGCGGCTTCAGAGCTAGACATTGAAAGAATTCTAATTTAAAAGAATTCTAATTTAGTAAATGCGATCGCTAGAGGATTCTCTTTAAGGGGTTGAGTACATTTACGGCAATTTCCGATCGAACGAACCACGAGAAATTTTTTGAAAGTGTTGCTTTGCAACACTTTCAAAAAATTTCTCGGTTTGGATTTGAGCGTAAAGCGCTGCAAAAAACAAAAGTGCATACCGCCCGCAATGCGGGCAGTATGCACTTCTAGCTTTCTGGTTTATTCTTCCCAGCCAAGAAATAGCTGTGCGGGGCTTCGCCCCGCACAGCTATTTCTTGGCTGGGAAGGCAGTAACTACTTAATGATATAAATGAAGCTATGAACGATCGCCTTATTTCAACTGCTTTTCTCAGGCAAATTTCTAATGGTCGCCTAGATCGCGATGAAATTGTGGCGACCTTAAGCGATCGCTCGGTGACATTAGGACGGGATCCTAGTTGTGAAGTAGCGATCGATATCAATATCTATGGTGCTGTGTCACGCCGCCATGCCGAGATTCGCGCCATCTTTGCCGAATCACCCCAAGATTCTAGACAGCAGGTTGAAGGTTGGGAAATCTACGATCTTGATAGTGCCAATGGCACATTTATCAACAATCGCCGCCTATATGGTGGTTGTCCACTACAACATGGCGATCGCATTCAACTAACCAAAGATGGACCCCAATTTTTATTTGAGTTAGCAACCCCTGTGACCAGTTTAGAGTCTGGTTTGAGACAGCGTCCCCAATCTCAAATTACGAGCATTACCTTTACGAAACTCTTACCAATTTTTTCAACGGGCAACGACCTGTGGAAACAGGACTATCTCCTGCCTGGAATTACGACGGTGGGCTTTGTCGTCATGATGTTTGCTTTTTTGGGACAAACACAGCTATTTAATCTGACGATTTCGCTATATATCAGCCTTGCTGCCTATTATTTTGTTTATCAACTTTGTGGCAAAAAGAAACCTTGGTGGATCATTTTAGGCGCAGCACTGGTAACTGTCTTCATTCTTAGAAGCCCAATTTTAAATATTTTTCTATGGTTCTTTTATCAGGTCTTGCCAGGAGCTACGCCAAAGGGTCAGGTTAGCTTTATCAGCGTTTTAATCGCGATGTTTTTTGGAGCGGGATTGATGGAAGAATTAATCAAATCTTTGCCCGTATTTATTCTCTGGTTTGTGGGTCTATGGCGCGGAAAAAAATGGCGATCGCGGGTGGGGATTAGCGAGCCACTAGATGGCATTTTAATTGGTGCTGCTTCAGCGATCGGGTTTACATTAACGGAAACCCTTGGGCTATACGTACCCAATATCGTTCAAAGCATTACAACGCAGGCAGGTAGTACGGAAATTGCCGAACTGACGGGTTTACAATTGCTAATTCCCCGCGTGCTGGGCTCGGTGGCTGGACATATGGCATATAGCGGCTATTTCGGCTATTTCATCGGGCTGAGCATTATGAAGCCTTCTCTCCGTTGGCAAATTCTCACCATCGGCTATCTCAGTTCTGCTTTTCTTCATGCCCTTTGGAATACGAGTGCCTTAGTAAGTTTTTGGCTATTAGCGATAGTGGGCGGTATTTCCTATGCGTTTCTAGTAGCAGCAATTCTCAAAGCCCATAGTTTTTCTTCAAAGGTTTAGTAAACCCCAAAGATGAGTGGCGGCGCTCCGCGCCGCCACTCATCATATTTACTTTGAAAAGTCATCTCTAGTATGTTCCTGAATTAAGTATCTCAGCATAATTAAAATCCAGATCTAAAACCTGCGGCGCGTGCGCCGCAGGTTTTAGGGTTTTATATTTGATTAAGCCCACTTACTTAGAACTAGTAAATATGAATCACCTTGATGAACTGAAAGAAAAAATTACCGTTGAGGGTTTCGCTATAGTCGATCGCATTTTTACAGACTCAGAGATTGACAGCTTACTTCAAGTTATTTCGCAGGTAGACAAACCAAATCCTAATCTCCGTAAGACAGTCAATCTATTTGCAATCAGACAATTTTTTAAGGAAGTACCTAAATCTATTGAGATTGTTTTTAACGATCGCCTCCAATCTTTGATTTCAGAATTATTAGGAGATGAGTATTTTGTTGTCAAGTCTCTGTATTTTGACAAACCCCAAGGCTCAAACTGGTTTGTATCTTACCATCAGGATTTAACCATTTCCGTAGACAAGAAGATTGATATTGCAGGATTTACAGCATGGACGGTCAAACAGAATCAATTCTCTGTTCAACCACCAGTGGAAATATTACAAGATAACTTTACGATTCGCATCCATCTCGATGATACCGATGAATTTAATGGAGCTTTAAAAGTCATCCCCAAATCCCATCACCAAGGCATTTATAATCCTGAAAGCATGAATTTGAGGACTGAGAATGAAGAAATTTGTAGGCTAAAAAAAGGTGGTATTATGCTTATGAAGCCATTACTGCTTCATTCATCGAGCAAGACGACAAATAATCATCAACGTCGAGTCATCCATATAGAATTTAGTAGAAGTCCCCTCCCAAATAGCTTGAATTGGTCAGAATTTATGATTTTCCAAGCACCAGCAAGATCAGCAGAATTAGACAAACTCCCTAAAGAGGCGAAAGAACAGCACTTTGTTTTTCCGAATCGATACTCATGGAAAGAATTTAAGACACTTTCTGCTTTAATCGGTGATTCGCGTAATATCCATCTTAATTATCTTGACGGGCTTATCGAGATTATGACTACATCTGCTGCCCATGAAATCATCGTGCATTTACTCTCGATGTTATTGGGAATTTACTTTGCAGAAAAGGATATTGATTTTATGCCGACAGGTAGCGCCACTCTAGAATCAGAAGCTAAAGGCGCAAGTGTTGAGCCAGATTTATCTTTTTGCTTTGGTAATAAAGTTGGCGATCGCGATTTAGCAATTGAGGTGATTTTTACGAGTGGAAATATAGCAAAGCTAGAACGTTACCGTCGCTTTCATACAAAAGAGGTTTGGTTTTGGGAAGATGGCAAGTTTTTGCTGTATCGGTTGCGCGACAATGGCTATGAGGCGATCGCCCAGAGCGAATGTTTGCCTAATCTCGATTTAGAGCTACTTGCCCGTTGTTTGCTGATGGCGGAACCCAAATCGGCGCTCAAAGCATTTCGGCAAGCACTATAGACGATATTGGCGATAGACATCACTCGCCGCCCGATGGAGTAGGGAATGTCGATAAACTAGCGATCGCATATCTTCGCAATAACCACCACCGATCACGCAGGCAACGGGAAAACCTTGAGAAATACAAGTACTCAAAACCTGCATATCGCGCCGAAATATACCTGCATCAGTGAGAGCGAGTTTGCCAAGGCGATCGCCTATATGCGGATCAACCCCAGCATCATAGAGAACGAGATCGGGGCGTATTTCGGTGAGCAAATCGGGCAAATGATTAGCCAGCGTACGCAAATAGGCATCATCTTCCATGCCCTCAGGTAAGGGAATATCGCGATCGCTAATTTGTTTGATCGATGGGAAGTTGATCTGGCAATGCATCGAAAAGGTAAATACCCTCGGCTCGTTCTGAAAAATGAAGGCCGTACCATCGCCTTGATGCACATCCAAATCGACAATTAAAATCTTTTTGACTAAGCCCTCCTTTAATAGCACTCGCGAAGCGATCGCGAGATCGTTAAATATACAAAAGCCCGAACCATAGCTAGGAAAAGCATGATGGGTTCCGCCTGCGGTATTGCAAGCTAAGCCCTGCTTTAGAGCAAATCTAGCCGTTAATAGCGTACCACCTACGGCGATTCTCGTCCGATAGGCGAGTTCGGGACTCCAAGGCAATCCAATACGACGCTGAGCCTTAGGTTCGAGATTTCCATTCCAATAGGCATCCACATATTCGCGATCGTGCACTAGGGCGATCGCATCCAAATCTGGTAACTCTGGGCGAAAAAACTGCTCGGACTGCGCCACCCCATCGGTCAGCAGCATCTCATGGAGCAAGCGAAATTTTTCCATCGGGAACCGATTGGTATTAGCGATCGGCGCGACGTAGTTGGGATGATAGATGATTGGTAAATCCATAGTTTCTCATAAAATCAGAAAGAACCGTGCCATGCACGGTTCTTTCTAATTAAGACTTAACTAACTGTTTGCGCTTAGTTACTTCCGCCGCACACATCTTGCCTGAGAGCGTCGCCCCTTCCATGCTATCGATGTAGTCCTGCATCGTATAGCTGCCAGCCAAAAAGAAATTGCTCACTGGTGTATGTTGAGTTGGACGGAACGGATCCTGTCCAGGGGCTTCACGATACAAGGACTGGGCGAGCTTGACGACACTAGACCAAGTGACATTCAGCCTATGGGATGAAGGGAAAATTTCATGCACTTGAGCGATCATTTTCTCGACGATCGCTTCATTGCTCAGCTTAATGTAGTCATCCGCAGGCGTAATTACAAGCTGTAATAGAGAACCCTCTCCTTCTTTATAATAGTCGGTGGGACTGGTAATCGCCAAATCCGCAAAGGTGGAGAAATCAACTTTCACCGCATAGAGTAAATTATCAATATCTGTCACCCAGCCATCAAAGCGAAGTTGTACGGTAATTACAGGCACTGCATCTAGCTTATAGATATTGTCGAACTGCGACCATACCCGCCATTTTTCGGGAATGATTCTCTTTACTCCTGGAACATCCGTGGCACAGATATATACATCGGCGGTCACGATCTCCTCCCCATCTTCTTTACCGACGATCAAGCCAGTGACATGAGTATCTTCTCCTTCGCCTTCAAAGAGAACTTCGCGTACACCCCGACGTAAATGGATTTTACCGCCCTTTGATTCAATATGCTTGACGAGTGGTTTATGGAGGAAATCATTGGGAGAACCTTCAAGCATTCTCAAGATCGAAGCCTCGGTTCTCGATGCAAAGAACTGGAAGATGGTGAGCATACATCTTGCGGAAATATTTTCGCAATCGATAAAACCCAATCCATAGGCGATCGCATCCCACATCAAATCGAGACTTGCTTGCGATCCGCCCATCCCCAAAAACCAATCTTTAAAACTGATATTATCGAGGGCGCGGATTTCTTTCATGGCTCCGACATGATCGACTAAGCCGCGAATTAAGGGGCTTCGTCCGATCGCGATCGCATTTTGGATCTTGTCTTTTAGGGGCAATTGTCCCGTGGTCACAAAGGCTTTCAGTCCGTGAAAAGGCGCACCGCCAAAGTTCCGAAAATCAAGGGCAGCCTGTGCGCCACCAGGATTGACAAAAATATGGGTATGCTCCTTGAGCCGAAGATGCTCAAAGGCTCCTGTTTTCTTCATCAGGGCAAATAGGTTGTAATAGCAGCCAAAAAACACATGTAAGCCCATCTCGATATGGTTGCCATCCTTGTCTAGCCAACTGCTGACTTTGCCACCTACAAAGGGGCGGGATTCAAAAAGCTCTACTTCGTAACCTTGCTCGCTGAGTTCCACAGCCGTACTCATTCCCGCTAAACCCGCACCAATAATCGCTGCTTTCATGTTCTAAGATCGAACCTTGTCGTTATATTGTTATTTATGTTTGCTTAACATATTTTGACACTTCCACGACTCTTCTAGGCTAAAGTCATGAGATTGCCCCTATATAATGACTTTAGAGCGAGTTTAATATGATTTTTTCAAGGAAGTCAGATCGGGATTTATAAATTCCCACTTTTTGAAAAAACCGCTTGGCGATCTCAACTTGGCGATCTCAACTGAGCTAAGTAACTAGGCATAATTAAAACCCAGAACCAAAAGCAGTGGCGCACGCAGCGTGCGCCACTGCTTTTAGGGTTTTCTTTAGTTATGACAAAAACAAAAACCAGAAGAGTGTTGCGGCGCTTCGCGCCGCAACACTCTTCTGGTTTTTGTCATAACATAGCTGGGCTACTGCTATAAGCCCACTTGCTTATTGGATTTCACCATCATTTTAAGAGAGTATACATTCACTGAAAAACTGGTATAAGTAGCTAAGCATAATTAAATTTGAAACCTAGAAGAGCATATAGCGCAAGCGCCGCATACGCTACAGGTTTTGATTTTGGATTTTAATTATGCCCAGCTACTTAATAGTTCTAAAGGTCATGCCACAGACAAAAATCTATGGAAACGCTGACTTTATTCAGCAAAATCGCGGCGTTCTATCTAGCACTATCCATTCCTGCGTTGTGGATGCGCTAAACTATCCTCCCGAAAAGAAGTTTCAAAGATTCTTCCCCCTATTATCCGAAGACTTTGAATATCCGAGCGATCGCAGCGAGCAATATATTATTATTGAAGTCCTGATGTTTGCGGGAAGAACTATCGAGGCTAAGAAAACCCTCTATCGGTTGCTATTTGAGCGCTTGCAAGATAAATTAGGGATTTCTCCCTTAGATATTGAAATTATTCTCATTGAAACTCCAAATTATAACTGGGGTCTTCGTGGCGTGGCAGGGGATGAATTGAACTTGAGTTACAAGGTAAATGTATAGGCAATGGCAGAACTAGATCTTAATTTCCGATTGGCTCAGTTTGTTGACATCGATCCATTGATGGAAATCGTACAGGAATTTTATCAATTTGAGAATATCAAGTTTGACGAACCCGTAGTTAAAGCTTTTACGGCACTGCTCAGTGACGAACAATTTGGGATAATTTGGTTAATTTGCGATCGCGATCGATTAATTGGCTATGTAGCCCTGACTTTCTTTTTTAGCATGGAATATCACGGACGCTGTGGATTAGTCGATGAGTTATATATCCGCGAAGGCTATCGTGGCAGAGGAATTGGGAAACAAGTATTTAATTTAATTGAAGAATACCTTCAAAGCCAAAAAATGCGATCGCTGTCTTTAGTCGTTGACTTCTGGAATGAGCCAGCCGAAAAGCTCTATACCAAGCTCGGCTTCCGCCGCGAGCAACGTCACCTGATGGTCAAGCATCTCCTTCCCTAATAATACCAATTCCCAAAATGGCAACGCCATTTTGGGAATCTCAAAACCTTACTGGGCTTGTTTTTTAATTCATAGAAATGTTGGCTCGCTTCAGTGAATTATAGCTGTCACCAAATCTAATAGGACATAAACCCCAAGAAGAGAAGGTTGGCGCTTTGCGCCAACCTTCTCTTCTTGAGCTTTGACAAAGAATTACTCAATCGCGCTTAAAGATTAGTAGAGTAATATCGTCAAATACTTTCTGTACACCAATATATTGACGTACATCTTGAATAATTGCATTCTTGATCTCTTCAGAAGTTAAAGACCAATGTTCGCTGATTATTCGACACATTCTATCCACACCATAGAGCTTTTTATTAATGTCACAGGCTTCGGGAATTCCATCGGTATACAACACCAAACCATCACCGTGATTTAACTCAACCATCACCTGATGGATAAAGCCTGCAATATCCCCATCTAAGGCGATCGGGAATCCTAAGTCCATTGTATCAATCCGCTCGATCGCACCATTTTTTCTGACGACGATCGCTTCCTCATGCTGCCCCGTAATGCTCACTTTTCCATGAGCATAATTAAGGATGGAGAGCGTCAAACATTTTTCCGAATTAATCCGTTGTACGTTCTTATACAGAGTGCGATTCAACACATCAAGGAACCGCACTGGTTCAAGATCTCCACCTTCCTTGAGAGTTCTTACTGCTGTTTGCGTCATCAGCATCAAAATTGCACTCTCTAAACCATGTCCAGTCACATCACCAATACCGATCGTAACAACACCATCGCTATTTAACACTTCATAATAATCACCGCCCACATCCGCCGCCGCATCCATATAGGCAGCAATATCTAATCCCTCGATTTCTAGTTCTTCGGCATTCGGTAAAATCATTCTTTGCATCTGGCGCACGATATCAAGTTCTGCACCCAGCCGCAAATTATCTGCTTGTAGACACTGATTGAGTACGTTGATTTCTTGATTGGCGATCGCTAGATCTCCAGTGCGTTCTCTCACCTTATCTTCTAAGGTATCAAAGGATTCCTTTAGCTGCTCTGACATCTTATTAAAAGCCTTGGACAGCTCGTTAATTTCAGCGATCGGGCTAGATGGAACTTTCTGAGCGAGATCCCCTTGAGCCAGACGATTGGCGGCTTGATAAACGCGCAGGATTGGCGCAGTAATTAACTGGGAAGTCACCATTCCCAAGAGAACAACTACACCTAACGCCGCAAGGCTTAATAAAATTGTGTTGCGTGTATTCAGATCGATTTGCTCCATAAAATCCGCTTCTGGAACCACCACTACAACTAACAAATTTAATCCCTTACCGTCAGAATAGGGCTGGGCGAGCAGATATTGTCGTTTGCCATCTATATCAAACGAAAGCTCTTGCAATTTTTGAATGCGATCAAAGCCCCCAAATTTTTCTTGTAATTGAACGACGGCATTATGCGTGAGGAGGTTTTGACTTTTGATCGCCTCGATCTGCTTTAACTTATCGTCTTCACCTGTAGGTACAAAGGAATTCTCTCCCGTCGAAGTCGCCACCAAAAGCCCAGTCCGATCCATCACAAAAACTTGACCTGTCGAACTAATTTTGAGACTAGTTAAAAAATCTGAAATTCCTTGCAAAAGAATGAAGTTGGCGAAGACTGCAACCAGATTCCCCTGTTGGTCGTAGTATGGCTCAGCAGCAGCCGTTCCCAAATTCCTAATCGTTCGGGACTGATAAACGCTCGACCAAGACTGCCCTTTATTGGCTACTGCAGCTTGATACCAAGGGCGAGTCCGCGCATCAAAACTATCCTTTTTTTCAAATTTATAGCGGTTTCCCGAACTATCTAATTGGTAAAACGTACGATTGGGAACATTGACAGTCGTTGCCGATAAGAGATTGCCATCGGATTTACGCCCCACATAGATCATCGTGCCATCGGGCTGACCTACAAAAATTTCGCCGAGCATGGGATAAATTTGCAATTGGGCGGCAAAATAACGTTCTACAGATTCTTTATCCTCAAAGTTAATCTGATGGAGATGTAATGCATTAATGTTGCTTTTAGTAATTTGATGTGGAGTTTTAAAGTAGTTTTCTAAGGTGAGCTGCGTGCGCGAAGCGACTTCAATGCGGACTTGACTTGCTAGATGATTTACTGACTCTTGACCGTTGCGATAGGAAAGATAAGCAACTAATCCCACTGCCGCCGCTACTTGCAGCACAAACGGAATAACAATAGCAGTACGTAGCCGAAATTTGTTACTGATAGGAGAAGCTAATTGTGGAGATATCATCACAAGTTCGGGGGTAAAGAAGTTAAATAGGAGATTAGGGCGATCGCATTATTAAGTCTTTAAAGAATCTTTAAGAATCATTAAAAACTTAATCTCTTAATCTTTAGATGCGGAGCAATAGCAAGAATTGATAGCAATAGGCTACTATTTTGATGTGAAATATCAGAGAGTCCTCCGAGTATGCAGTTAAAAAGTGTCGTTCAACCCTTTGGTGAAGTCAATGTTTATCCTCAAAACAATGGAGATATTGACATCGTTGCAACTATTCTGATGGTTCCAGACATTGAGGGTGCTAGGGTCGGTCTAGCCTTGGATGGTTCGGCATCCATGAAGAAAATATATGGCATTAGTGGGGTTGTGAGCAGTTTCTTTGCTAGTGCTGCCGTTACCCACAACGTTGTCGAGCCCGTCGCAAGGGTCATGGTGAAATACCTTGCTAATTTTGCGGCAACGGGTAGGGTCGATCTCATCAATTGGGCCTGTGGGGCGGCGGGAGAACTCATTGAGGATCTGGGTAGTTTTAGCGGTGAAGAGATCGAGCAGCTATCTATCAAGGGACCAAAGATCCCTTGGGGAACTGGAACAAAACTATTACCACCATTACGATATTTTATAAACAAATATAAATCCGCACCAGCGATCGGCGTTAAACAACCTGCTGCCATCTGTCTGATTATTACTGACGGCATTATCGAAGATCTCGAAGAGGTCAAAGAATACTGTTTTAAGTATGCTCTAGAAATTGCCGATCGCACTAAACCATTTATTAAGCTGCTACTCATTGGTGTAGGTAAAGAAATCGACGAAAAACAACTTGAAGAATTAGATAATATGTTTGAAGGCAGTCCTGTTAAGGATGCAGCAGGTCGCGATATCGATCTTTGGGATTATCAAGTTGCCGATGACATTCAAATTTTGGAACAGATTTTCAAGGAATTTGTGTCTGCGGAAACAATTGTGACCCATTATGGAAGGATTCTCAATCAAGCAGGTAAGGTTTGCGAAGAGTATAGTTTGGGAGTACCTGCGTTGATGCGCTTTAGGCTGCCTGCGGGTTCAACAGCCTTTACCCTTGAGTTTTCAGGTGGCAACGTGACCCAAGATATTACGGAAGCACTTCCTAAGGATACTGATTTTCCTAGCCTTACCTAGTCTGCCCAGCCAACACTATCAAAAGAGGTTCTCGATGGGAGATTAATATAGATCGCCATAAATATAACTCACAAACATAACTCACAAACATAAATCACAAAAATAAATCATAAATATAAATTTAGCTATAAACAAAGCCCAAATGGATAGCCATGCTACATGAAAATAATTCCGAGACTAATGAATTAGAACGTGAAGTTGGTGCAATCAAAGATGAGGTAAAAATTAACCCGAAGAGCTTCCAGATGCCAGCTAATCTGGTAGCAAACGAGTTTGGGGAAGTGAATGTTTTTCGCGATCGCTTCCCTTCACCTAACAATCTCATTCCTAACGATCCCATTCCTAACGATCCCATGCCGCAATGTCGAGTGGAATTCACGATCGCGATGGAGCCAGAGGGGAAATTTGCCGAAGGATGGCGGACTGGTTTAGCCCTAGATGCCAGTGCCTCAATGAAACGCGCCTATGGTCGCAAGGTAGAAGCAAGAGTCGATCCCGAACTGTTAACGACATATATTAAAGAGGGAAGACTCCGATCCTATTTAGAGGATGGTGAGCCCATTCGCAAAATCCAACGCGATGCCTTTGCCGAAATCAAAGAGCGCGGATATGAGGTTAACTATACGGAAAACATCTTGCAGCCCTTGGTGCAAAACTTTACGGCTTACTTAGCCGAGAACTTGGATGGAACAGGAAAAACATCGCTACTCTATTGGGGCTGTGGTGCGGGGGATGAAATCCAAGTTTTGGGAGAATTTGATGCCGTAAGCTGTCAGCAATTAGCGATCGCTGGCCCCGCCACCTTTAAACTGGGAAAGACAACCAAGCTTCTACCCGCGATCGCCTATTTTGCCGATCGCAATCGTCAAGCTCCACGCGGTATTTATATCTTTTTGACCGATGGCAGAATTGATGATTTAGAGCAGGTCAAAAACTACACCAAGGAACTAGCCCTAGAGATTGCGGTCGGGAAGAGAAACTATTTGAAATTGATTTTGATTGGAATTGGTAATGATGTCGATCGCTACCAATTGCAGGAGTTAGACGATCTCGATACGGGTTTAGATATCGATCTGTGGGATTACAAAATTGCCAGCGAGATGACCAGTCTCACGCAAATATTTGCGGAAGTCGTCAATGACCACCAAATTATTGCCGCGAATGGCACGATCTATGACGATCGCGGCAACTGTGTCAAAACCTATACCAATGGCTTACCTGCCCGAATAGACTTTGTGATGCCCCATGACTCCCAATGGTTTGAGCTAGTAGTAGGGGATCGCCGCATTCGCCAATCGGTAGTTTTAGGGGCGGCAGCAGCGGTAATCGCACCTTTAGCCGCGAAGAAACTATGGGATTTTGAGACTCCAATACAGGAACCTAATTCAGCGTTAGTCGTTGTGCAGCCACCCGTGATTAACGATCAATCAGCAAAGTCAACGAGCCTATGGAAAATCCTTGCGGCTGTATTGATTGGAATGGCTTTTGCGGGAACGGCGATCGCTTTTGGGATTTTAATTAAGCGATCGGATGATAGCAAATTACAAAATGCCTCTATTCCCACAATCGTCAAAGAATCCATAATTGAATCGCAAGCAAGTTCAAGCGATCGCCCTAGTAATATTACTGGACTCAATAATCTATCGAAAGTTAATCCATCGAAAGTTAGCCCATCGAAAGTTAATCCATCGAAATCTAATCCATCAGCTAATCCATCGAAAGTTAATCCCGATGATGGCAAAGCTGTTTCTAATAATTCTAATAGTCCAGATATTGCCAACGGCAATAATCAGCTCGGCAATAATAGAACCAACCCTAGCAATAATAAATCGCTCGATCGCTCTGCTAGCAATGGCTCCGAGAAAAGCACTGATAACTCTAGCAATAATTCATCAGTCACTAAAGCAGAAAATAATTCAATCAATAGCGCCCAAAATAGCGCCCAAAATAGCAACCAGAATAGTGCCCAAAATAGCACCCAAAATAGCGCCCAGAATAATATCCAGAATAGCGCCCAGAGAGGAAATGGGATCAACCCTACGGGTAGCTTCACAAAAATAACGAGCGATCTTGCTATAAAGACCGCATTCCCCAATTTCCTCAAGCCTAATCCTAATATCGATAATAATGGGAAAGCCCCCAATTCTCGTAATACCAACTCAGGCAATTCAGCGAATAGTTCTCTTAATAACTCTCTCAATAATATAAATTCAGGGACTCCATCCCAAAATGGCGATCGCTCTGTGAATTCGATTTTGCCCGTGGTCAATCCTGACTTAGAGGTAACTCTCTTTTTCCCTTCCGACGAATCGCAACTACTCCCACCCGAAGAAGCCAAAATCGATAGTTTCTGGGCAAAGGTGCAGGGAAGGCGCGGCGTGATTCAGGTCAGCGGTCACACCGATACCACTGGAGACTATGCCTATAATCTCGACCTGTCTCAAGCAAGGGCAAATGAAGTAGTGAGAATCCTCCGCGATCGCGGACTTGATAATAACTACAAGGTCACGTTTGAGGCTCTATCGTGGTTGCAACCACTCAAGAAAAATAACACCGCAAGGGATAACGCCCTTAACCGTCGCGTAGTTTTACAATTTAAAGAGCAACGATAACCAGCAGTGGTTATCGTTACTCTTTAACTAAGTAGCTAAGCCCAGAAGAGCATACCGCCCGCTACGCTGGCGGTATGCTCTTCTGGGTTTTAATTATGCCGAACTACTTATCAGGAAACTCCAAATACTGAGGCGGAACTGATTCCGTTAACCATACTGAGTTTTCCGAGCAGAAGAAGACAAATCCATCTTGATGCATCCGTACCGTATCAACCTGCAAAACCACTGGTTTACCATGTCTCTGACCGACCTTAATCGCCGTAGTCACATCCGCTGATAAATGAACATGTTGGCGCTTTCCTGCCAATAGTCCCTGCTGGCGAATTGAATCTAGAAATCGCGTTGCCGTACCGTGAAACAGAGGATTAGGTGGTAATTGGGGAGTTAAATCGAGGGCAACCTGAAGGGAATGTCCTTGATTGGCGCGAATTTTTGACTTCTCAGGATTAAATGAAAATCGTTTTTTATCGTTTGTGGCTACTATTTCCTCCAATTGGGCTATGGAGATGTCTGTCCCGTTACGCTTTGCCAACTCAATTAAGCGATCGACCTCTGCCCAGCCATGCTCGTCTAAGGTCAAACCAATTATTTCTGGCTGGTGGCGGAGCACGAGACTCATAAATTTACTGAGATGGACTAAGTTTTTATCCATAACCTTTAGTTTAAAAAGTGAAATGCTTGTATAGTCGTTTACAATGGTAATGGTTAGTTTTTTTTACCTTTTGCGGTATGCTCTAACCTTAAAAATTATGTAACCCTGAGGACATAAGCGAATGCTACATCGCAAAATATATCAACTTTGTGAAGCCAAGAGCGATGTTTGGATTTACCTGAGGGATCAGGGACGTTGGCTAGAAAGAGCCAAGATATTGGATATTGAAGGCGACGTGGTAACGATACGTTACGAGACTGAGGATGAAGACGAGGTGTGCTCTTGGGAAGAAATGGTCAGATTAGAGAGTATTGGTGCTGTTACTCAAAGATTATCTTCATTTACCAAAACAGGAATGTCATCCAGCGATCTGTTGGTGTCCGATGATTGTCCTGAAGCTGAGCAAATTCGCCCCCGTATCGATCCTGATAAATAAGGACAGAGGGGTGCGGATCGCCCCTTTGTTTTAGCCATAGAGTGGACGCTTTGCGTTCACTCTATTTTATGTGTATATGAGATTAAACCGATGCAACCTGCCGATCTGACCGCACTTGTAGCTTTGACCCATGAGCTAGATCTAGCTTGTGTGCCTGCGAGGTTAGAGCAGGTGTATCAAAGCGATCGCCATACAATTCATTTACAATTACGAACTTTAGAGAAGAAGCAATGGTTATTGCTATCGTGGCATCCCCAAGCCGCTCGCTTACATCTATGCACGCCGCCGCCCAAGCAGCCCGATACTTTCACCTTTAGTCAACAGATTCTCCATCAGGTAGCAGGATTTGCCCTTGTCTCAGTGAAACTAACGAGTCCGTGGGAACGGGTGGTCGATCTGCAATTTGCCAAGCGTCCCGATGATGAGGTGCAATGGCATCTCTATCTCGAAGTAATGGGCAAGTATAGCAATGCCATTTTAGTAAATGCCCATGGGGAAATCGTCACCGCTGCCCATCAAGTCAGTAGCAAGCAATCGCGGGTGCGTCCCATCCAAACAGGCGATCGCTATGCCTTACCGCCTGCTCTCCTCGAAGCAATTCCCCACCTCGATGAATCCTTTGATTCGTGGCGCGATCGCTTGATTTTGATTCCAAAAGAAATTAAGCGCAATTTGGTGAGTAATTACCGTGGGGTGAGTTCGTCCCTAGTGCGATCGCTATTGGCAGCAGCTCACCTCAATGGCGATCGCAATGTGACTGATTTAACCCGTACCGAATGGGAAGCACTATATCAAGCTTGGCAAATCTGGCTAACCTGTATTGATCAAAAGATTTTCTATCCACATTTGGAAGTCAAAGGATATGCCCTCACCCCTAGCCTAAGTCTCGACAGATCCCCCTCAATCCCCCTTAAAAAGGGGGAAGAAGATAATTCTCCCCCCTTTTTAAGGGGGGCTGGGGGGGATCTAAAACCCCTGCTATCAGTTAATGAATTTTGCGATCGCTACTATTCCCAACAAACAGGACAGGTTGCGTTTCAGCAATTACATCAACAAATTAGTCAAGCAATTCACAATCAGCTCGCGAAGTTAACGATTAAAGAGAAAGAGTTTCTCGATCGCTGGCAACTCTCGACCCAAGCCGATGATTTTAAGAATAAAGCCGATTTGTTAATGGCGCATTTGCATCTCTGGGAAATCGGGATGAAGGAGATTAAACTGACTGATTTCCATTCAGCAGCCCCCGTAATCATTCCCCTCGACCCAACGCTAAATGCCCAACAGAATGCTCAATCCTTTTATAAAAAGCACCAAAAACAAAAGCGCGCAGCCTTAGCGATCGCACCACTTCTAGAATCAGTCCAACAGGAAATCAGTTATCTCGAACAGGTTTCTACTGCTGTTAGTCTATTGGAGCTAACCGAACTATCTGCGTTACAAGAAATTCGTGCCGAACTCGCTCAGCAAGGCTATCTCAAGGTCACTGCCGAATACGCACCACGCACGAAAAATAGTAAAGGTGGCAAAAATAAAAGCAATCGCACCAAACAAGAAGAGATTCCCGACTGTCATCGGTTTACAACCCCCAATGGATTTGAAGTTTGGGTGGGAAGGAATAATTACCAAAATGATTTGATTTCTTTCCGTATTGCAGGAGAGTACGATCTTTGGCTCCATGCCCAAGAAATTTCTGGCAGTCACGTACTGCTGCGATTACCTGCGGGGGCGATCGCCGATGACCAAGATCTGCAAACCGCCGCTAATTATGCCGCCTATTACAGTCGCGCTCGACAAAGCGATCAAGTACCTGTAGTCTGCACCATTCCTAAGTATGTCTTTAAGCCCAAAGGGGCAAAGCCTGGAATGGTCGTTTATACTCACGAAAAGATTATTTGGGGACAGCCCACAGGTTTAAGGGGAGAATAAGA
Source organism: Pseudanabaena sp. 'Roaring Creek' (assembly GCF_001402795.1). Classification (GTDB taxonomy): domain Bacteria; phylum Cyanobacteriota; class Cyanobacteriia; order Pseudanabaenales; family Pseudanabaenaceae; genus Pseudanabaena. The sequence goes on along the minus strand of NZ_LIRE01000666.1, from coordinate 6,306 downwards.
CTAAAATCCTCTGCCGATTGCACAAGCTTCTAGTTTTATTCTCCGCCCTTCGCAGTAAAGGATTAGCGTTGCGGCGCTTTGCGCCGCAACGCTAATCCTTTACTGCGAAGGGAGTAAACAATATATGATAATCTCACATCTATTTATCATCAGAAATTATGTTGAGTTCGACTAGGGAACTTCTAGAAACTGCAAGACGCAATGCCTATGCGATCGGAGCCTTTAACATTTACAACCTAGAAGGCGTAAAAGCCGTAGTCAACGCCGCCGAAATCAGTCGCAGTCCCGCCATGCTGCAACTACATCCCAGCGCTCTCATCTATGGCAAACTTCCCCTAGTCAAACTTTGCCTCGAATCCGCCAAATCGGCAAATGTACCGATCGCCATTCATCTCGATCACAGTACTTCCGCTAGCGATATTCGCTTAGCCCTAGATGCAGGCGTGCGATCGATTATGGCAGATGGCTCTCCCATGACCTATGCGAAGAACTTAGAATTTACTAGAGAAATGACCGCACTCTCCCATAAATTCCATGCAGTGGTCGAAGCGGAAATTGGCAGAATCAGTGGAACAGAAGATGGATTAACGATCGCCGAAAAAGAAGCCAAAATGACCGATCCTATCCAAGCTGTGGAATTTGTGAATCAAACTAAAGTCGATGCTCTCGCTGTGACGATCGGCAATGTCCATGGTGAATATAAAAGCCCACCCCATTTAGACTTTGACCGTCTCGAAAAAATTCGCAGCCTAATCGATATTCCCTTAGTTTTGCATGGCGCGTCAGGATTACCTGCGGCGATGATCCAGCGATCGATTCAGTTGGGAGTCTGTAAATTTAACGTAAATACAGAAGTACGCCAAGCCTATATGCAAGCACTCAAGCTGGAAATCTGTGGGGATAGTCCCAAGGATTTATTAGAGATCGCAGGAGAAGCGATCGCCGCCATGCAAGAGGTAATTATCGATAAACTCGAACTTTTTGGTTCCGTCGGCAAAGCCCATTTACATGAAACACCCTATGCCGCAATGCTAGCAGGGCAGGCTCACGGCTAGACGATAGCACCTCGTAATTCTGGCTACACCCCGTAACTGACTGGCATACCATTGGGAAGCGCGATCCTGCCCTGCGATCGCACTAACGGCAATGCCATTATGCCCATGCTCCTTGCCCGAACTATGGATATATTCGCCATTACCGATATAAATACCCACATGGGTTGCCTTAATGGGACTGCCAAAAAAGATCAGATCGCCAACTTGAATTTCATCCCAAGCAAGGCGATCGCCAAAGGCTTCTTGCTGATAGGCATCGCGAGGAATCCAAACTCCGCTCGCCGCAAAAGCAGCCTGCATTAAACCCGAACAGTCATAATTTGGCGCAACCGTACCACCCCAAAGATATTCATTGGGTGTTGCCCTCGCAGTTTGGATAAAATCAATTACTGCGGGTAGGCGATCGCCTATTTCTTCAGCACTTAAATCTGGCGGCAGGTTGGCAATATAATCCTGAAAATTGCTTGGCTCCAACTTTGCTAGATCGTTAATATCTAGCAATCCCTCATAACCATCTTCGAGTAACTGAATTTTTAAAAAGTCTGACTCCGAGGCGATCGCTTGCAAATATCGACCTTTAGCCATCTGCGTCGCAAGGCGATCGAGCCTTGGCGAATCATAAATATTCAGGTCAACCAAACTGCGATAGAGCATAGCGCTATTCCCCTGTATTCTTCTAAATATAGCTATAAAACCCTAAAAACTGCGGCGCACGCGCAGCGTACGCCGCAGTTTTTAGATCTGGATTTTAATTATGTTGAGGTACTTATACCAATTCACTGAAGTGAGCCAACAATTCAATGAATTAAAAAACAACTTCCGTAAGATTTTGAGATTTCCAAAATGGCGATGCCATTTTGGAAATTGGTATTATATCCCCAGAGTATGTTTTAAGGCGCGATCGATTTCTAGGGTGGGAAGGAAGCCAATCGTACTGTAAATAGCCGAAATATTTACAGTGGTGAGATTGTCAGTCATAACCACGGAATCCGTCAATAAACCCGATTGTTTCCCTGACACCGTATTTAAGGAAACCAAGATCCTGCTAGGATGCATACTTCTAATCACACGACTAGTAATCATCGCCACGATTACCTGTGGCAGACCTGTTTGGAGATTATTAGCTTGCACGATCGCCGCAGGTCTAATCTTTGCCGTACTCAAATCGGAATTAGGAAAAACTAGCAGAACTACATCACCACGCTTAATATTTTTTTGCTGCATAGTAGCTATCGTAGATGCTCATTTCGGGGCTATCCCACTCTTCAGCAAAGGTCATCAGACTCGATCGCAAAATATGTGCTTGGGGCTTACTAATATCCAGAGAGGCTAAGTCAATGTCACCGCTAGACTTCAGAAAAGTCACAATCACTCTAGTACCGTCAGATATGCCTGTGGGGAGATCGGCAATCTCGATCTGTCCGTTGTGGTATAAACCTTCAAAGCTTGCGAGCATAGAAACTTCTCTGTAAATTTAGTTTGTATAGCTACAGTCCCTTGACTTAGGACAGGTCAAGAACCAAGAATTGATGGGCGGCGCGGAGCACCGCCCATCAATTCTTAAAGTGACATCTATAAAATACCAAAATCTCAACGATCAAACGCAAACTGTATTGAAAATAAAACCTAGAAGAACATACCGCCCGCTACGCGGGCAGTATGCTCTCTGATTCTTAGCTACTTATTGAATTAGTACGAACTACGGGTTGCATTATCATACTTTGCTGCTAGTATGTGTGCATCAAATTTGAAAACTTAAAAAGTGAGCTAGCAGTAGCCGTGACCGTGCAGCTTCCCCCCCTCCCCGAAATTCATCATCCCAAGATTCAGGCACTTTTTCAGAAAAGCGATCGCGAGCTCGTGACGCTATTTCAAAGGCATCCTGAAGAGGGTCAGTATTTTGCGGCAATTTTTTGTCGTTATGGACAGGTGCTGTATACCCTGATTGGCACGGCAACGCGATCGCCAGTACAGTCAGATTACTTATTTGTAAAGACTTGGGAATATATTTATCACGAAATGCGAGTGCTAGACCTGAGGGTAACTACCCCCCGTCTATCCTTGCAAAGCTGGCTGATTAATATTGCAGCCATGATGATTAATCGTGCTGAAGTACCTCCTGTCGAAGACATTCAATATTCACTCAAGGATACGCCACCCGTATTTTGGTGTTACCTCAATCAAGCCCTGAATCAAATGGCTGGTAACCTCCGTCTGATACTATTATTGTCTCAAACTTTTCAGTGGAGCCACACGCGCATCGCGGCTTACTTACATGCTGAAGGTGAAAACATCTCAGCTAGTGATGTTAAACAACTTCTAGTCAAGGCTTACCATGCCTTAGAAGAAGCCCTTCCCGAAGATATCCGAGACATTTACCTAGCTCAAACCCCCGTTACTGCCTGAGGTAAAGATTATGCAAACATTGAGTCCCACCATCTCCCCCACCATTTCTCCCACCATTTCCAAAGCAAACAGCCCAAGGGTCGCGGAGGCAGAAAATGATTTTTTGCCAGCGATCGCTCGAGCTTCAGTCTTACAAACCGCCTTGGCAGGTTTGGATGCGAACCTCAATGATGAGCTAGATCGTTATCGCCATTGGATAGCAAACGGACAGACCATCTCCTATCTCAATCCCTTTAGACCTCGTACTGTCTCCACCCAATCGATCTGGACATCACCAAGTCTATCCGATGCACTTTCTCCACTCGCCCCCATTGGGGATAATAACCCTAGCGATCGCCAGCGAACGATCCAAATGCCAGTCATGCCAGCCCTAGGGACGGTTTCCCCAGCAGTTAATATCAATCTAGACAAGGCTGAGCTACATAATTTTAAAGGTTTAGAGACTCTGCAAAACCTCGAACAACTACGTAATGACTACGACACTGATGGCTTAGAGCCACAAAATCAAGCTCGAAATCAAGCTCAAAATCAAGCTCAAAACATAACTGATGTTCAAGGTATTAACGGGCTGGGCAATCCGACAAACGGCATAAACTCGCCCACGATGGCAAAATTGCCCGTACCCGATGATGATGATATTCTGCAAAGTTTTGCCAATGACTATGCTGATTACTACCAAGAAGCAGCCGAGCAGGAATCAGCCTATGCCATTCCCAATCCCCCACAAGAAAAAAGCGCATTCCGCAGTTTAATGAATCCTGTAGGAATTATCTCCCTATTATTATTGCTCTGTTCGAGTGCCGCGATCGGCTATTTAATGGTCGATCCATCTGGGGTAGTCAAGCTTTTCAAACCTGAGGCACGCCCTAAAAATGCCCAAGTCGAAACGAAGAAAGAAGACTTAGGCAGCGATATCAATCTGCAAAATCAACAAAAGGCAAATGACTCCTTAAGTTTTGTGCCCTTTGCAGGGGATAAGACTACAGCCGATCGCACGATTGATAGCTTGACCAAAAATAAGCCCTTAACTAATGCTCCTAAGAATCCGTTAACTAACTCATCGGCGAAATCATCAAGTTTATTTGTACCAAATACTAGTTTTGTCCCCAGTACACCCTTACGTACCGTCCCATCCGCAAATCTTTCTGCCAGTTCGATTGCCCCCTTACCTTCTGTGCTAGCGCCACTCGAAAATAGCTACAATCCGCCCGCCCGAACCAATAGCTCAGCACCGACCTATACCCCACCTGCTCCGAAATCTTCCCCAAGGTCGAATGTCCCTAAGACTAATGCTGCCGCCGCACCTACTGTTTCAAATACTACAGTCCCAAATACTACAGTCCCAAATACTACAGTTTATGTTACGCCGCGCAATAATACTGCAGTGAAGTATGCTGCACCAATATCATCGGGCACTCCCAATGCGCCAGCCTCATCCAATAGCTATCGCGTAGTTGTCGAAAATAGTTATGCCGCTAGCGCTCAACAAGTGGAACGCGATGCCTATGTACGCCCTAGCGACGGACAGGTACAGGTTGGTTCCTATCGCGACCCCAATGCGGCTCAACAGAGAATTGAGCAATTGCGCCGTCAGGGAATTCCTGCCAGAATTGAGTAATACCAAGTTAAGAAATGGCTACGCCATTTCTTAACTTGAAAAACCTAGATTAAAAACCAAAATCAGAGAGCGTACCGCCCGCTACGCGGGCAGTACGCTCTTCTAGGTTTTAAGTTTACTTATCTAGCTACTTAGTATCAACACTGAAGTGAGCCAATACTTCTACACAACGAACGCAGTTATTAGCGAGACGCAAAAATATATGCACTTTTTTTACGATGCGATCGCCTGTGGCTTCCTTGCCGCTCTCACTTGGATGGGTCTAGTATGGATGTCACCCGATCGCCCGATTGATTCGGGCAAAGCTTGGGTGCAAGGGGTGAGCCTTGTGGCGATCGCCAATATATTAGTGTGGATTGTCTTAGCAGGTTTTAATTTGCGATTAATTCCGCTATGGGCTTTCTGCTTTTTGGGGGTGAATGTGGCGATCGCCTACTTAGTCTTTCCCCTATGTGAAGGAATTAAAATCCCCCGTATTTGGGCATTAGCGATCCATCCCATAGCGATCGCTGTGATGAGTATATTGCTAGGTGGCGCAGTCGGAATCCTCTGATAAGAATGGGCGGCGCTTCACGCCGCCCCCATCCCGATCTATCTGACTGAGAAATTAAGAAATATCAGCATAATGCCAAAGGCAAGCATTCCCACGGCAAACACGGACAAAGCATTGGTAACTTGCTCTGAGAATTGCATCACTTCCGCCGCAATTACTTCTGGAGTCTTGTAACGATCTGCCCACCAGAAGTAGCTTAGGGTAAAGGCTGCTCCGAGAAACAGGATGATAAACAAAGTAAAACCGATCAAAGGGGTATACAACATATTTCCTTAACTCCTCTTTGTGATTTGGAAATCCCAAAAACAACTTCAACAATAGTTCCCAAAATAACGCTGTAGCGAATGCTGCGCGTGCGCTACAGCTTTTAGTTCTGGGTTTTAATTATGCCCAGCCACTTACCTTAGTGAATTGTTGTTAGGGACTTGCTATTAATTAAAGTACTCAAGTAACTGTGGCTTCGACTTCGCTCAGCCAACGTTAACGAAGCGGACTAGACTGGTATTTAGTCTAGTCAAGACATGAGTTTAATTAGTAACAATTGCTACTAGCTATAATTCTATTTGAATAGTGTAAATTGTTTCCATTATCGCTTTTCTTTCTCAATTTTGGCTTGAGCGATATTTGAAAATTTGTTAAGTAGTTCGGCATAATTAAAAACCAAAACCAGAGAG
>NZ_LIRE01000561.1 GCF_001402795.1 Pseudanabaena sp. 'Roaring Creek' | reverse complement strand
GCGAAGCGCCGCCACTCTCTATTCGGTTTGATGTCCTGACTTAAGTGAATATAGTTATAAAACTAGTAAGGGTTTTTAAGTTAAGAAATGGCGTAGCCATTTCTTAACTTGGTATTACTTATACTTTAGAGTTGACTTTAGAGTTGATTAGTATTAAAGGTGTCGCATTGATTGATGTTCCCTGAATCTAGTCCGCGTTTAAACCAAGTTACCCTTTGTTGGGAAGTTCCGTGGGTAAAAGATTCGGGTACTACATGACCGCTTTTTGATTGTCTTTGCAAATAGTCATCCCCAATCTGGGTAGCAGTGTCGAGAGCCTTAGTCACATCCTTATCGGTAATCAATCCGCGCTGAGCCGTAGAATGTCCCCAAATGCCAGCATAACAATCCGCTTGAAGCTCCTGTCGTACCGATAGCTCGTTAGCTTTAACCTTGCTGCTGCTTGATTTTAATTGTCTGACCATACTCGAAGTTCCGCGCAGATTTTGGATATGGTGTCCGACTTCATGGGCGATCGCATAGGCTCTAGCAAAGTCGGCATCATTACCCGCCGTAGCCTCTAGATATTTAAAGAAACCCATATCTAAGTAAACTTTTTTATCCGCAGGGCAATAAAAAGGTCCCGCCGAAGTTTTTGCCGATCCACAGGCCGAATTGACAGAACCGTCAAATAAAACCAACTTAGGTGGTTGATAAGTCGTTTGTAATTGCTGTTTAAAAATTTTCCCCCAAGTATCTTCGGTGTCACCCAATACAGATTTGACAAAAGCTGAATCGCGGTCTTTGATGGGCTGTTTGACTAGCCCTTGAGGTGCAGGTGCATTTTTGCTTCCCGATAGGAACCCTAGCAATTGTGTGGGATCGACTTTGAAAACAAGCCCAGCAACGATCGCGATCGCGATTCCCCCAGCTCCCAGTCCGCCCAACATTCCCATTGATGAATTAGAGCCAGAGGAACCACCCCGCTCATCTTCAACATTGTCGCTCTCGCGCATTTCATCCCATTTCATATTGTCGATCCTCTGTGCCAAATTTTGTGCCAAATTTATGGTTGTGAATATAATGCCTTTTAGAGTCTGGAGAGCTGTTTTGCTAGTTTGTGTAGTCGCGGATAGAGGGGGCAGTTGCCAGCTCGTCAGAGTATTTGCGGATTGCTTCGATATCAGTGGGTTGCCAAGCTCGCAGATCGTGGCATTGATGGGCTACCAGTAACCCCCATAATTTTCCCTTAGATAGTACGGGTGCAACTAAGTTCGATCGCACCAGTAAACCGCGTAAAAAATCGCGATGACAGTCACTAATGTTTGCCTTCTCAATATCATCGATAGAATTGATCCGTCCAGCTAAATAGAGCAGTGCATAGTCAACATTGAAACAGTCATCGGGACCTGTCGAGCCAATTATCGAATATTTGCGATCGCTTATTGCTTCAAAAGTTACTTGTCCTTGCCATTGCTTGTAGAAATAGTAGAGAACAACGCGATCGACCCTGAGCAGATCTCTTAGTTCGTGAAGCGTAATATTCACAACAGAGTCTTGTTGTAGTTTATTGGTAATTCGCGATAAAACTTCGCTCAAACCGCGCTTAAAAGGATTCATCATTGCCAATAGATAAAAGACTAAATCTGAGAAAATTTGGGGACTAGATTTGGGGACTAGATTTGAAGGTGAGACTTGAGGGATGGAAATTAGCGATCGCTCTCGTAAGTAGCTAGGCATAATTAATTACAAACCAAAACCCATAAAGTTGCGCCCCGTAGGGGCGCAACTTTATGGGTTTTGGTAATTTATTTTGCACAAGCACTTACGACGTTGCGTTAACTACGAACTATTTTTAATTTTAAACTTGATCCAAAACTCGATCTCAAATTTGATTCTAAACTTGATGGGGATACATAGATTTATCAAGTTTTACGATAAAGCTATTATGAAGCCGATTTAGCTCTTTTAGCGCTTTATTTGCACATTAACTTATGCTCTGCGTTGCAATAGTTCATCCTACATATAATTAAGCATTCCTACTTAT
>NZ_LIRE01000560.1 GCF_001402795.1 Pseudanabaena sp. 'Roaring Creek' | reverse complement strand
CCCATCAACTGAACGATCTGCTGGCTGATGGCAAGTCCTAAGCCTGTACCTTCAGCTTGACGGGAGCGATCGCCTACCTGCTCAAAGGCTCGAAATAGCTTCTGCAAGTCATCGGGGGCGATACCCACCCCAGTATCGGTGACGGCAAAGCGTAGATGCGTATTATTTTCATTAATTTCTAAAGGCTCGACCTTTAGGATCACGCTACCTTTGTCGGTAAACTTGATCGCGTTACCCACAAGATTAATCAAGACTTGGCGCAAGCGCTTCTCATCGGCAATGATTCCCATGGGTAAATTGCGATCGGCTTCGTAGATGAAGTCGAGGCGTTTTTGGTCAGCTCGGATTTGGGAGATTTCCACTACGCCTTGGATAAGCGCAGGTAAATAGATGGCTTTGGGTGAGAGTTCGAGTTTGCGGGCTTCGATTTTCGCAATGTCCAGCACATCGTTAATTAAGGTCAACAGATGGGAACCGCATTGGTGAATTATATTGACTCCTTGGTTGACTTTTTCGGGAAGGGAGTCCATCCTTCCCAAAATCTGGGCATAGCCTAGAATTCCATTCAAAGGCG
>NZ_LIRE01000559.1 GCF_001402795.1 Pseudanabaena sp. 'Roaring Creek' | reverse complement strand
GCCCCTTGTTCTTTGAGATATACTTATCAAACAATGCGTAAATGCTGTATCGCATCGCCTAAACCTATGCCCCAGACTATCAAACAAAAATCCACGCTATACGATCGCGATCTTAATTTGTGGTTAGAAGAGGCGATCGCTAAGTTAAAAGCTGGTGATTTTCAAAATCTAGATGTCGAAAATTTAATTGAGGAGTTAGAGGGCTTGGCAGGGAGAGATCGGCGCGAATTAGAGTCACGTTTGACTAGATTGATTGAACATATCCTCAAACGTTGCTACGTCAACTTACCTGAATGTTATCGAGGTTGGGAGTTAACAATCATCGGACAAAGGAATGAAATCAAAAAAATTGTCAAACAGTCTTCTAGCCTAAAACGTCATATAAATTTAGTATTTGACGAATTGTTTAATGACGCACTAGAAATCGTACAAACAGAATATGAAAATACGATTTTTCCTGAGACATGGCAATTTACCTATGAGATTGACTTGTTGTTAACTGCTAATTTTTGGAAAAAATCTTAAACCTATGACTCAGACTATTAATAAAAAAACTACGCTATACGATCGCGATCTTAATTTGTGGTTAGAAGAGGCGATCGCTAAGTTAAAAGCTGGTGATTTTCAAAATTTAGATGTCGAAAACTTAATTGAGGAGTTAGAAGGTTTGGCGGGTAGAGATAGGCGTGAACTCAAGCGGAGATTGACGACACTCATTGAGCATATTCTCAAGCGTTGCTATGTCAAGAGTGAGTATGACTATGCTGGGTGGGTTATTACAATTGTCAGGACTCGCAACGATATCCAAGATATTCTTGAACAGTCTCCAAGTTTAAAAGGCTATATCAATAGTCCTGAGTTATTTCAAAAAGCTTTTGATGATGCTTTAAAGGTTGTGAAGGCTCATCCAGATTATAAATCTGTTAATTTCCCTAAAATATGGCAGTTTAGCCGAGATATTGACGATATACTCAATGTTGATTTTTGGGAAGAAATTTAGATGGATATGAAAGATGTCCCAAAAAATATGCGCCGAATCGGGATGCTTTTGTTCCGAAGTGCATTGTTTGAAGCTATAGATAATCGCACTCCAATGTGTGTAGTTCATGCAGCCCATGCAGCAGAAATTTTACTAAAAGCCAGAATAGCTCAAGAACATCCTCTCCTAATTTTTTCTAAACTCCCCAAGTCAAATCCTAGTAAGAATAATCTTACACTTATTGATTTGTTAGAAGATGGTCGAACTTTCTCATACGAGGAATTGCCTGAGCAATTATGGGCAACTACAGGAATTAAAATCAATAAAATCAATCAGTATAAAGAGTTTGGAAAGCTAAGAAACCAAGTTATCCATTTTTCAATGGCAAATGCTAAAAACCTAGATAAATTAACGCTAAATTATTCACTAGAATTACTAGATCCTTTAGTAGAGAGCTTTTGGGGCAGGTCAGTAATTGAATTTATAGCACGAGATCCTTCTACCTCTAATTAGGGCTTGCTGAAAAAGAGACTAAGCGGAAAGTAAGAGGCAAAGAGGAAGAGAATCATACTTTGCCTGTCTACTAGGAAATTGCCAAGAAAAAGAATTAAAGCTACGGATTGCTTTTACAAAAGGAAGAAGCAAGAGTTGGGAGCCAAATATAAGCAAAGAAAAA
>NZ_LIRE01000558.1 GCF_001402795.1 Pseudanabaena sp. 'Roaring Creek' | reverse complement strand
AAAGCGAAAATAGGTAAAGGTAATTTAACCAGTCTAACTCTTTGTTTCGCAAATTATAGCTATAGTCGCCTGACTTAAGACAAATCAAACCCCAAGAATTGACTGGCGGCGCGAAGCGCCGCCAGTCAATTCTTGGGGTTTATGTCCTAGTACATTTGGCGATCGCTATAAAACCCAAACCCAGTAAGTAATACCAAAGCTCAAAATGGCGTAGCCATTTTGAGCTTTGGTATTACTTGCCGCTCTGCCGATGGAGCCATGCTTTGAGGTGACTGGGTACGGTTGTGAAATGGACGTAAATGTAATGAGTCGGAGACGATCGCTGCTCGGGGATAGCACCGATGGTGAGTTTGTTTTCTAATATTAAGCTTCCAGTTGCTGAGCTTTCAGGCATTGATTCAGAGAGCCCCTGTGCTAAGAGTGTTTTTGGATTTGGTGCTTGACCCTTTAAAACCTTGGCATAAATTTCCCCTTCAATGGCGATCGCCTCTCCCTCTCGGTCGTTAATCTGGAGATGAATTTTAAGATTACTTAAAATAGGAACATCCCGATCGGAGAAAATCTCTGCCCCATAGGGAGAAAGTCGCCGCAGTTCGCCCTCAAAAATATCCGTACCCAAATGCTTCTCTTCTAAAATACGATAGGTAATGGGAATCGGTGTGGGTAATACTTGTAGGGAGGCGCTAAGGGAAGGAAGCCCTAGGTTATATTTCCCACTAATCCCTGCAATATCATAGATAGATATGGGTTGTGAAGTTCCTTTAGGCTCGACTTCTATTGAACCATTGATGTTAACGATGTCCTGCACCTCATGGTAGGTGGTCTCCGAAATCAAAATCTGTCCGCCCACGGTATAGGATTCAATCCGAGCAGTGAGATTGACGTGATTGCCCACTACGGCATATTTAGCACGGGATTGCGATCCAATATTCCCAGCCACCACTTCCCCCGTATTAATGCCAATACCCATCGCAATCTCAGGCAATTGCATCTGCGTGAGTTGGTCGTTCACCGATCGCATTGCCAATTGCATGGCGATCGCACTTGCCACGGCGCGCTCCGCATCGTCTTCACGATGGATTGGCGCACCAAATAACACCAAAATCGCATCGCCAATAAATTCATCAATTGTGCCTTCATAGGGCGCGATCGCTTCAGTCATCGTGCCGAGAAAGACATTCAAAATTTCCACCACTTTCTCAGGGGGTAATTTTTCGGAAATGGTGGAAAAGCCACGCAGATCGCACATGAGGATGGTCACTTTGCGGCGATCGCCCCCCAGCTTCAGCCCTTCTGGAGTCTCCAATAAACTTTTGACGACGGCATCGGTTAGGTAGCGACTGAAGTAAGTGCGAATTTGGGCAGCTGTAATGGCTAAATAACTAGTGACGATCGTGCCACCGCCAAAAAAGGCGATCGCCGCAGGGACGAAGGGGAGCCACCAGCCATAGTTAAAGGCGATTACACAGATTCCGATCAAGCCTCCCGCCAGTAGTAGCACGCTCAGAGAGCGCATCACCAAGATCTGAATTTCTCGATCCTTAACCCTGACATTGCGCCATTGCCAGATCAGGGTCGAACCAGCAAGCGACCATCCAAAAATCCACAACCATTCCCAAGGTTTATCCCAAGTCTGAATTCTTGGTCTGCCATCAAGGGTACTGCCGAGTAAATGGCTGACAATCTGCGCGTGAACTTCTATGCCCGAGGTCTGAATTCGGCTGCTGCCAATCCCATTATCGAGGGGCGTAAAGAATAAATCCTTTAAACTAACCGCCGTCGTTCCAATCATCACTACGCGATCGCTCAATAGATCGGGCGGTATCCTGTCTTCCAATACATCCGCCATACTGACAAATCGAAAACCATGCCGTGATTGGCGAAAATTAATGATGAATTGATGTCCACCCACATCGGCATGACTGTAGCCTCCGTCATTGCTTTTTAGTCGCGGTGGGGTCAAGGCTTGCTCAAAGGGAACCGATTTTTCCCCATCGAGGTAAAGTAAGGCTAACTGTAGACCAAAGCTAGGGGTAGTCTTGCCGTCAGGGAGTCGGAGCGCTAGCAACCCCCTGCGAATGCGTCCATCGGCATCAACGGGAAGATTGATTGCCCCAAGGCGATCGGTGTCCGTCAAAGCAGGGGGGGGATTGATATCGGAACTCGATACAGCATAGTTTGCATCCATCAGATCGGCTTTTTTGATGGCAGCAATCAAGGTCGGAGTAGTTTTAAATAATTCCTCTAATTGGGCATAACCTTCGCCTACGGGAAAATCGCGAGCCAGATCTAAACCGATCGCACGGGGCTTTTGTTGACGAACTTTATGCAGGAATTTGGCGAGTAAGGCATCGTCGATCGGCCATTTTTTATATTGGCGCAGATCGGTTTCATCGATGCCAATAATCACAATGCGCTTGTCTTCAGGTTCAAGCGATCGCCACCGACAGAACTGATCGAACAGACTGAGTTCCAATGGTTCTAAAGCACCGATCAATCGCAGTCCGATCGTGATCATTGAAATTGTGGGAGCAGCGATCGCGATGCCACGCCATTTCCATAAAATACTTTTCAAAATACTTCTCAAAGTAGTTTCTCGCTGAGGTAATACCAATTCACAAAAGTGTTGTCACACTTTTGTGAATTAAAAACTAAACCTAGTAAGGGTTTTCCAGTTAAGAAATGGCGTAGCCATTTCTTAACTTGGTATAAGACCGCCATAGCCTTAGAAACC
>NZ_LIRE01000765.1 GCF_001402795.1 Pseudanabaena sp. 'Roaring Creek' | reverse complement strand
GGTTTGTTTTTTATTCACTGAAGTGTTGGCTCACTTTAGTGAATTGATATTACAGCGCTTTGCGCTCAAATCCAAACCAAGAAGTCTTTTAAAAGTGTTGCTTTGTAACACTTTTAAAAGACTTCTTGTAGCTCTTTTGATCAAAAATTGCGGTAAGAAATGACTACGCCATTTCTTACCTTGAAAACCCTTAGTAGGTTTAGTTTTTAATTTTTGAAAGTGTGACAACACTTTCAAGAATTGGTATTACTTGCGATCAAAAATCAGAGAGTCAGGGTTAATTGGGGCAATATATTTTAAGTTAGCCCTGACATAGCACTCCCCTAATTGCTCAAAACTCACGGGCTGGATGGGATTGGCTAATTCATTCTCGACTCCTTTGACTCTGAGCCATGGCGATCCATTACTATCGAAGACGATCGCATCATTAGCGGGATCTGGTGGTTCGACAGTCCGCAAATTGGGAGTCCCTTTAAATACCGCCGTGATCACCGCACCTCTTTGAATCTGCGATCGGATCTGTCCATTAGGTTCATAGCGACAATTTAAACCATAGTCTTTCATGCTCGAACTCATGGGCTGAACGACTAGCCATTTATTAATGGTATAGAAACCCCGATTGCCGCGTTGAAACGCAGAACTAAAGTCACCATTGCGATCGGGGTTAGGGACTTCAGCAACCTGAGCTAAGGCTTTCGACGTACCAAAAGCCACATAGCTAAAAGCAAGGCAGCTAACGAGCAGGAAAACCTGAGCGGGGAATTTTAATCGCACATTTAATCGCATATTTAATCGCACATTTAATCGCATAGTGTTAGGACGAACATCGATAAAGAGTAATCAGACGATCTAAATTTTTGCTGGGATCGCGGAGCAGAAATGGGAGATGACCGACGGGCGGAGCCTTGAAATTGGGTTGACGACCTTCGATATATTGCCACCGCATAGTTTGGCGATCGTAGGCAGTATTGATCGTTAATTCACCCGATGGAGTCAACCAGCCAAGGTTTTCGTAGGTTTTGCGAATATCTCTGCCCGAATCTTCATAGACTTTTTTCTGAGCGGTGAAACCCTGTTTGCCGTTACTAGCCTGTGTCCAGAGCTGATCGATCAAAACTAGATCTGCACAACTAATCCGATTAAACTCATCGGGATGGAATGTCCCATCATTATAGGATTGACTTCCCGCCGCCTTGAGTAGCAGAGTATAGGTTTCTCGATCTGCTGCTTTCCAGTTTTTCTCTTTAAGAAAGCTGCTTAGGTTTCCGTAACTAGAGTTACTATCGAGATTTGATATTGGTGATGTTTGTGATATTGGAGAAGTTACCGATGGAGAAGCAGGGGGGAACGATCTATTGGTGGATGGCATATCAATATCGTTTTTGAAAGGGTTCCATCCTGCGTTAACTGCATTAAATAGATAAACTCCGCCTGCTAAGGCGATACAGGATATCGCTAAGGGCAATAGGGGATTTAACTTATTTACTTCCCGTTCATCAGTAATTCGAGGCGAGACTGTGCTTAATTTAGGCAGTTTGGCAATATCCCTCAGCACTTCTTCAACCGATTGGTAGCGATCGCGCGGATTACAGCGCGTCATGCGATCCAAAACTGCGGCAAATTCGCGACAAACCTTAGCATAGCTCCGCCAGTTAATTTCATTGTCGCGATCGCGAGGAAATTGGCTGGGATGTTTGCCAGTCAGCGCTTGCAAAGCCAGCATTCCTAAAGAATAGATGTCACTGTTAGATACGGATTGCCCCCGTTCCTGCTCGTAGGACATATATCCAGGAGTGCCAATTGGCAGGGTTACTCTAGCTTTGTTTTTTGCATTGGCTACTTCCATTTGCACCTGTTTGACCGTGCCAAAGTCAATGAGAACTAACTTGCCGTCACTATGACGACGGATCAAATTACTCGGCTTAATATCGCGATGGATGACATTATATTTATGGACAAATCGGAGTATTTCCAGAACCTCTTTGACAATCTGCGCGACTCTCGCTTCAGCCATTTGACTGCCAGGAGTCATTTCGGAGCTAAGGGGATGACCTGCAATATATTCCTGAACGAGATAGAATTCTTTGTTTTCTTGGAAATAGGCGTAAAGCTGGGGAATGAGATCATGTTTGCCTAATTCCTGTAAGGTTTCTGCCTCCGCCTTAAAGAGTTCGAGCGCTTTTTGGGTAAAAACTGGATCGTCTATGGTCGGGTTGAGATGTTTGACGACGCATTGGGGGTTTTTGGGCAATCGTGTATCTTCAGCAAGGTAAGTTTGGGAAAAACCTCCTTCTGCTAATTCTCTGATAATGCGGTAGCGGCGATCGAGTAGCTTGCCTAACATACGAGCCTTATAGGTTAGAGCGAATGTAAAGCACGTATTCTATTGTATTGTAAGTTTTCCCGCACAAATATATAAACTTACAACCTACATTTATAGTCAGCAATGTTAGGACAAAATTCAAACCCAATAGAGAGTTGCGGCGCTTCGCGCCGCAACTCTCTATTGGGTTTGATGTCCTGATTTAAGTGGCTATAGCACGTGAGTTCGAGATAATTTGAAACGGGCTTTGAGCAAGGGTTTGCATAGCAAACCCTTGCTCAAAGCCCAAAAGTAAAAGCCTTGCTAAGCAAGGCTTTTACTTTTGGGCTTTTAAAATTTGCCAGCTTGCCCCGAACAGACGTTATACCAATTCACGAAAGTGTGACAACACTTTTGCGAATTAAAAACCAAACCCGATAAGGTTTTGAGATTCCCAAAATGGCGTTGCCATTTTGGGAATTGGTATTACTTACTTAATAAATTTGGCATCAAGGGGCGGACGATCGCGTTTTGGTCGATCCGATTTTCTTGATTTCATGTTTAGACGATCGCCATAGGGAACGGTGTCGGGATCGTCATCTTCCTCCTCTTCATAGTCTTCTTCATACTCATCCTCATACTCGTCTCCTTCCTCCTCTTCCTCATACTCATCATAGGCGCGATTATCTGCACTAAATTCTTGTTTAGTATTAAACTCAGTTCTGACCTGTTCTTGAGGTGTTTTGTCATATCCAGCGGCAATTACAGCTCGACGAAGGAGGAGATTATGCCTCCAAGAGGCGATCGCATTGATGACTAGGGCAAGAATACCGCCACTGATGAAAGCCACTAACATGGCTAGGCTCAAAGGGATGGCGATCGTTTTTTGTCCCAAGAAGAAAATCTGTACCGCAGTTTGGAAGTTTTGGACAAAGATCGCCGCCCCCAAGGTAATGCAAGAGCATAGAATGACTAGCTGGACGATCGCGATCGTACCTAGCGAGCCTTGATTGGAGGGCTTAGTATTGGGTTTGGAGGTAAATGGCGATCGCGTCATAATCCTGATTCTCCTTGGGCAATACCCGAAACAATACCAGAGGGCATTTTACCTTGCCAGCGTTGGATTAAATCGGCATCAATATCCAGTTGATCGAGTGCTCTGGCGATCACAAAATCAACCAAATCCTCGATCGTTTGGGGATTGTGATACCAAGCAGGGATGGCAGGCACGATCCTTGCCCCTGCTTCGGCTAGGGTGGTGAGATTGCGTAGGTGGATCAAACTTAAGGGTGTTTCGCGAGGAACGATTACTAATTTTCTTCCTTCCTTGAGATGTACGTCGGCGGCGCGTTCCAACAGATCGGAACTCAGCCCATGGGCAATTTTGGCAACCGTTGCCATACTGCAAGGAATCACCAACATTCCTAACGTCCGAAAGGAACCACTGGCAATCGTTGCCCCCACATCCGCCCATTGATGACAAATTAGTCTGCCGCCATCTGCCTCACTGCGATCGCGCCAAAACTGTTCCTGCGATCGCAAATTGCTAGGCATGGCAACATTAGTCTCAGACTGCCAAACCATCATCGCTGCCTTAGAAGCCACCAGATCGACATTGTAGTTATTATTAAGCAAAAATTTGAGCGATCGCACGGCATAGATCATGCCTGATGCCCCAGAAACCCCTAATACAATCGCCTTTTGATCTTGCATCTGATGTTGTTGATTTTGCGCTAGATTTTGCGCTGAATTTTAGACAATATCTTCATCATATAGCTATAGCCAAATAAGTTAAGACATAAAACCCAGAAGAGTGTTGCGGCGCTTCGCGCCGCAGCACTCTTCTGGGTTTTGTTTTTGTCCTAACATAACTGGCTACTGCTATATCCCTGTTTGCTAAGCTTATAGCTATCGCTAGGTATATTAGGGCAAGCCCCAAAGAGACTTACAGGGTGAAACTCCACCTCCAAAAATTGTGGTGAAGATTTTGTCCAAACCTATCTAGCGGTAGTTATCCAATATGCTCAATCCCTAAAAACATGACCAATAACTGGATCGAAAATCTCAAATATGACGCGCAAGGGCTAATTCCTGCGATCGCTCAAGACTGGCAAGATGGCACGATTTTAATGATGGCTTGGATGAATCGTCAAGCCTTGGAATGCACAGTTGCTACGGGTGAAGTTCATTATTGGAGTAGATCGCGTCAAGAGTTATGGCATAAGGGAGCGACCTCAGGACATATCCAAAAGCTAAAGCACCTCTATTACGATTGCGATCGCGATGTAATTTTGGTCAAGATCGAGCAAATTGGGGCGATCGCCTGTCATACAGGGGCAAGAAGTTGTTTCTTTACCGAGGTTCCGCTCAATTTATAGTAGTAGCCAGTTATGTTAGGACAAAAACAAAACCCAGAAGAGTGTTGCGGCGCAAAGCGCCGCAACACTCTTCTGGGTTTTATGTCTTAACTTATTTGGCTATAGCTATATAGCAACGAAAAAGATAAATAGGGCATAAACCCAAAAAGACAAGTGGCGGCGCTTTGCACT
>NZ_LIRE01000557.1 GCF_001402795.1 Pseudanabaena sp. 'Roaring Creek' | reverse complement strand
GTATTAGAGTCGGTGCATCGCACCGAATTTATGTTTTTTTTATGGATTGTTTTATGGATTAGGATGATGAATTAGGGATTGTCGAGATCGAACTGCTCCAATAGCTTCCAGACCCCTTGCAGCAGCTTATCTAGTCCCTTTTTCGAGGCAGCCGAAATGGAAAGCATCGGAAAATCGAACTGCGCAGCGATCGCCTCCACATCGTCAGGCAACATCGCATCGATCTTATTCAGAGCTACAATTTGCGGCTTATCCGCTAAGCCGTGACCGTAAGCCTCCAACTCCTCTTGAATGGTGTGATAGGCATTTAGAGGATCCTCTTGGGTGACATCGATCAGATGAATGAGCAGCTTTGTGCGTTCGACATGGCGCAAAAAGTCATGCCCTAAACCAATTCCATCAGATGCGCCTTCAATTAATCCAGGAATATCCGCAAAAACGATCCCATCGCCCGATGGTTTAGACACGACACCGAGATTTGGGACAAGCGTAGTGAAGGGATAATCAGCAATTTTAGGACGAGCTGCCGATACGACGGAGATCAGCGTCGATTTACCAGCATTGGGCAAACCAATGATCCCCACTTCCGCAATTAGCTTTAGTTCTAGATATAGTCCAAGTTCTTCTCCTGGAAGCCCTGGTAAGGCGTAGTCAGGGGCGCGGTTTTGATTGCTCAAGAAATATTTATTTCCCAGTCCACCTTTACCGCCTTTTGCCACAAATAGGGTTTGACCATCCTCGGTGAGATCGCCCAGAACCTCGCCTGTCTCCTCATTCATAACCACCGTACCGATGGGAACTTTAATCACGCGATCGTTGCCTTTGCGACCCGTCATGTTACTAGGTCCACCACGTTCGCCATTTTCAGCCTTAAAGATATTCTCAAAGCGAAAATCTAAGAGGGTTTGCAGATCCGTTGTTGCCTGCAAAATCACCGAGCCACCATTACCGCCATTGCCACCTGCTGGTCCACCCGCAGGTACATATTTCTCGCGGCGAAATGCGACTAGCCCATCACCACCATCTCCAGACTTCACTTGTATCGTAACGCGGTCAATAAAATGCATTGCTAACTCAATTGCTTGCTCTAATTGCTTGCTCTGTTTAACCGAGACAATCCACTTAACTTACTTAACTTACAGGATCGTCTTCATTGGTTTTATTTCTATTATGCAGCGATTAGGGTAGTAAATGGCTAAAATAAATAACCTTAAAACTCCAAAGCGAGAAGAGGACTGCGGCGTAGCCCTCTTCTCGCTTTGGAGTTTAAGTCCTAGCCTAATACCAATTCACGAAAGTGTGACAACACTTTTGTGAATTAAAAACCAAACCCAGTAAGGGTTTTCAAAGCTGAAAATGGCTACGACATTTTCAGCTTTGGTATGAGTTAAGTAGCTAGGCATAATTAATTACAACCCAAAACCTATAAAGTTGCGCCCCTACGGGGCGCAACTTTATAGGTTTTGATAGGTTTTGGT
>NZ_LIRE01000556.1 GCF_001402795.1 Pseudanabaena sp. 'Roaring Creek' | reverse complement strand
AAATCCAAATAATAGTCCTGATTCTGCAAAGGTGATAGCCCAGATCGCTAAATGTCCGCCCCAGAAGCCCAGAGAATGTACTAATTGCTGTGGTTCTAAAAAGTTCACGCTTGCCTGTAGCCTCGTATAGAAATTTTTAAATATTCTAATTAAACATTCTAAAATATAGCAGTCCTAAATCATTTGTAGATTTTTAGGTTTGTGGAAGCGCTCTCCTTTTTGGGGGCGCTTCCACAAACCATTTAGGGTTGCTATATGAGTAAGTAGACTTAATTAGGTATAAAACCCTAAAACCTGCGGCGCACGCTGCGCGTGCGCCGCAGGTTTTAGATTTGGGTTTTAATTATGTCCAGCAACTTAGCGGTAAAAGTTTATGCTTGCAGATCAATTGCCACAATGGTTGGAATTATCTCTCCAAGAGATTTACAAGGGTAAATTGCCCACCTATATTCCCCTTTTAGCACAGGCAGATCCCCGCATGATCGCGATCGCCATTCAGCCTATAGATGGCGATCGTCTGATGGCAGGTGATACGACCGCAACTTTTCCGTTAATGAGTGCGATCAAACCATTTTTATTACTTTACCTACTCGAAAATTTTGGTAGAGAAGCCGTTTCTAAGATGGTTGATGCGGAACCTAGTGCCGAGGCTTTTAATGCCATACCCAATGGCAAGCCTAAAAATCCCATGATTAATAGCGGGGCGATCGCTCTTTCTTCGTTATTGACCTCCTCGGAAAATTTGCAAAATTGGCTCAACCAGCGATCGGGCGCAAATTTGATCCTCGATTTTTCAATGCTCGCTTCGGTGAGATCGGTGCCAAATCGCCGCAATTTAGCGATCGCTTCGCAACTTACCTCTTTAGGAATAGTCGCAAATTCTAGTCAAGCCCTCAAGATTTATGAAGAAATCTGTTGTTTGCGGAGTAACGTTCAGGATCTCGCCAAAATTGGGGCTTTATTGATTGATACAAAGCGATCACCACATATCCCGATGGTTTTAGAAATCATGCTGCGCTGTGGGATGTATGAGGCATCCGCCGCATTCGCGCAGGATGTGGGATTAGCGTCTAAGTCCAGCGTTAGTGGTGCTTTGTTATCGATTATTCCCGATCGGGCTGTCATTGCCTGTTATAGCCCCGCTCTTGATGCGATCGGCAACTCGGTTGCTGGGCTATTTCTCGTCCGACAGATTAAAAACTATATTCTGGAATTGGGGCATGAAGCGTCCGAATCTTCAATAAAAAATTGAATTTTTTAATAGATCTTCGCGATCATGTATATACAGCTACCTTTATCCGATAAAATTAAAAACGCTAAAAAGTTTTCGGTTGTAAGCAGTAGAGAATAAGTAAATGAGTACCTTTGAGAAAGTTCAAGAGATCGTTGCATCCCAATTAGGCGTTAAACCAGAAGAAGTTAAGCCAGAAGCTAGCTTTGCAAACGACCTTGGCGCTGACTCTCTCGATACCGTCGAACTAGTTATGGCACTAGAAGAAAAATTCGGCGTGGAAATCCCCGACGAAGACGCAGAAAAAATTGCCACTGTGCAAAATGCGGTTGATTACATTGACAGTAAACAGGCTGCCTAAGCAATTGTTTTAGATTAAAGCTTTGTTGCTCGACGACAAAGCTTTTCTGTTCTTAAAATTTTTGATCTATTGATTCCAAACGAAATGCAAAACCCTCAGCCCCTCTATCGCGTCGTTGTCACTGGACTAGGTGCAATCACACCGATCGGTAACACGGTCGAAGAATACTGGCAAGGTCTAGTCGATGGCAAAAATGGGATTACCGAAATTACCCGTTTCGATACCACTGACCATGAGTGTCGAGTCGGTGGCGAAGTGAAGGATTTCGATCCCCTAGCCTATGTCCCCGCCAAAGAAGCGCGTCGTATGGATCGCTTTGCTCAATTTGGCGTAAGTGCTAGTATCCAAGCGCTCCGCGATGCCAACCTAGAAATAACCCCTCTAAATGCGCCCCAAATCGGCGTTTTGTTGGGTACGGGCATTGGCGGATTGCAAGTGCTTGAGGATCAGCACGAAATTATTCGCACCAAAGGACCAACTCGCTGTAGTCCATTCATGATCCCGATGATGATCGGCAATATGGCAGCAGGTTTAACGGCAATCCATACGGGCGCACAGGGACCTAATTCCTGCACGGTCACAGCCTGTGCAGCGGGCTCTAATGCGATCGGTGATGCATTCCGTTTGGTTCAAAGTGGCTTTGCTCAGGCGATGATCTGTGGAGGCACTGAGGCAGCTATTACCCCTCTGGGCTTTGCTGGGTTTGCTTCGGCAAGGGCTATGTCTCGCCGCAATGACGATCCTGCCCATGCCTCACGTCCCTTTGACAAAGATCGTGATGGTTTTGTCATGGGTGAAGGTGCGGGAATATTAATTATTGAGAATCTAGATCATGCTCTCGCAAGGGGAGCCAAAATCTACGCCGAAATCGTGGGCTATGGCTGTACTTGCGATGCCTATCACATGACTTCACCTTCTCCCAATGGAGAGGGAGCCGTCAGAGCCATGTCCCTAGCCCTCAAGGATGGCGATATTACACCTGAGATGGTGGATTATATTAATGCTCATGGTACGAGTACTTCGGCAAATGATAGTACTGAGACTAAGGCAATCAAAAAAGTCTTAGGCGATCACGCTTACAAGGTTGCGGTTAGTTCTACTAAGTCGATGACGGGGCATTTGCTCGGTGGCTCTGGTGGTATTGAGGCAGTTGCAACTGTCTTAGCAGTGAAAAAAGATATTGCGCCGCCAACGATGAATTTAGAAAACCCTGACGAAGAATGCGATCTCGATTATGTCCCTAATCAGTCGCGACCAATGACTATTAATGTAGCGGCCTCTAACTCTTTCGGCTTTGGCGGTCATAATGTCACGTTAGTTTTCAAAAAATACCAATAACAAAAGGGGGGCGCAATGCGCCCCCTTTTGTTATTTCCAAGATGCGGCGCTAAGGCTCTTGCGGATAAAAAATGTCCCACCAAGTTATCTAGCTTCGACATTGCTCAGCTAGCGTTGGCTGAGCAATGTCCCACCAAGTTATCTAGCTTCGACTTCCCTCAGCTAGCGTTGGCTGAGCAATGTCCCACCAAGTTATCTAGCTTCGACTTCCCTCAGCTAGCGTTGGCTGAGCAATGTCCCACCAAGTTA
>NZ_LIRE01000555.1 GCF_001402795.1 Pseudanabaena sp. 'Roaring Creek' | reverse complement strand
AGTAATCTGTGTAAAGTCTGGGATATATACAGAGAGATAATCTAGACACACAATTATCAACACTAAAACCGATGAATATACGCAAAGAATTGGTAGACGAATTGCTGAAAGAATGTAAAACTCCACCTGACCTATTCGGAGAAGGAGGCATCCTGAAGCAACTGACGACCCCGTTAGTGGAGCGAGCATTGGAAGCAGAACTATCAACCCATCTGGGCTACGGGAAGCACGAACCCAGACCAGAAGGACAAACCAACAGTCGCAATGGCTATAGCCAGAAAAAGATCCAAGGAGACTTCGGAGTAGCAGCGATCACTGTCCCCCGTGATCGCTAAGGGGAGTTTGAACCGCAGATGGTGAAGAAAGGACAAAGCCGCTTGTCAGGACTAGATGAAAAGATCATTGCTCTCTACGCACGAGGCATGAGTGTCAGGGATATTCAAGCCCAGTTGCAAGAAATGTATGGTGTCGAAGTATCAGCGACTTTAATCTCCAATGTGACTGATGCGGTAATTGATGAGGTGAAGCAATGGCAAAATCGCCCTCTAGATGCAATTTACCCAATTGTATTTCTGGACTGTCTAGTCATCAAAGTCCGAGACAATGGCAGGGTAATTAATAAGTCCCTGTACTTTGCCTTGGGCGTGAATATGGATGGATACAAGGAATTGCTGGGTATGTGGATTTCCCCCAATGAGGGTGCAAAATTCTGGTTGTCAGTTCTCACCGAAATTCATAACCGTGGAGTCAAAGATATTTTGATTGCTTGCGTCGATGGTTTAACTGGATTTCCTAATGCCATTGAAACGGTGTTTCCCAAAACTCAGGTACAGTTATGCATTGTCCACATGGTCAGAAATTCAGTCGCTTTTGTGCCTTGGCAACA
>NZ_LIRE01000764.1 GCF_001402795.1 Pseudanabaena sp. 'Roaring Creek' | reverse complement strand
AGTACACTTGGCGACAGCTTTATAGAGTTGCGGCGCGAAGCGCCGCAACTCTATAAATGTTTTTACACTTGTCCGAACATAGGCGATCGCCGCATTGCTACACAAAGGGGCTACTAAACCAAGAGCCAGAATCATCATGATGCTCAAAAAGTAAACGGCGACGGCATAGGTTGATGACTTCGGGAGTGAGGACATAATCCCTGTTCAGACATTGCTGTAAAGTTTGTCGATCGCGATCGCTAATTGTCGAGAGTCGATGCATCCGATCCGTCTCTAAAACTTGGTTGAGAGTCTCTAGAGAAATCGGTGGATTTTGTGATTGCAAGCAGCCTTGTAAAATCGATAGTAAATAGGGTAAATGCCCATGACTTTCCAGACATAGACAATCGAGAGTTTCTAAGCGATCAAAGCAATCCGTCACCCTTTCCAACCATTTTTCGGGAGCAATATTCGGCAGCATTCTCGCTAAAACAACTTGACGCAGTAGGTTTAAACTCTCAGGATTAACGACCCCAAGGCGATCGCGGAGCTGCAAGTTAGACAATATAATGGGCGCATTGCCCTTTAAATACTTCTGAAATCTCTGCTGAAATTGCTCGTCACTATGGATAATTGCCAAAAGTGGCATCGTGTAGATTATGTGACATTGAAACTGCCGTAAATACTTGCCACCTTCACCAAAAATAATTTTGGCTTGTTCGAGAGACAAGCGATCGAGGTTATCAACCAAAATAACCAGTCCCTTCTTCCCTAAATGCTTCAAGCGATCAATCTCCGTTCCCGTGACTTCTTCAATGGCAACAAGTAAGGGGTTTTTGATCCGTGACTCAAAATAATGTTGTAATTGACGGCGATGTTGCTCGCTATCTTGTAAAGCTTGCAAAATTCTTTGTAAGCGTGGTACATAGGTAGAAATGCCAATGGGAGAAGGCAACCGCATCCATTTTTCAATTTCCGAGATCGCATTGGGCAAGTAGGCGAGAGATAACGAATCGCCTTTACTTTCCAGTTGTTGCACGATCGCCGTCAGGAGCATCAGCCAAATCTCAGTTAACCCCACATCATCAATCTGGAGATATTTATCCGCAGCACAGTGAATTACGGCAAACCCTTGCAGCTCTAGCTCATATTTCAACCTTAACAATTCCGTCGATTTACCGCTACCGATATGCCCTGAGAGCAATTGACAGGTTGGTTTGTTGGGAGACAGTGCGATCGCTCTCCGCATTCTTTTGACAACATCATCTCCCTTTGCTGCCGCTAAATCTACATAGTAATGATCTTCTTTTGGTAAAACGATAGCAAAGCTAGGGTTGCAGGCATGGAGAGATTCTAGGTTTGTCATAATGCATATTATTTATCTTGAAATATCTTGAAATATCTTGAGATTTAATTGAATAATCGAACAAATTCTAATTGAACAAATTCTCGATCGCACATACTCGACACATCTGCCATCGAGATAGTTCCCCAATCAAGGCAGGGCGATTGCATCTCGGACATTTTGGCATTTGACTGGTTCTCAGTTTCATCACATCTTGCCAACGTTGAAATGCATCATTTGCCGTTGCAGGTGGCTTGGAAGTTTCTGGCGGAACAACTTTAAGATTTGACTTAAGTGGTTTGGATGGCGGCAGAGCAGGGGGTAAGTAACTGGGGTGATCCTCGGTTACAGCTTGACGTTCTTTGACGATTTCTTTCAACGTCTGTTGTTGCGTCGCCCATTTTGCCGTAGAAAAATGAATATCAGCGATCGCTAAGCTTCCCAAATCGAATAGTGCATTAATCTTCGCCAATATTCTTACCCTTTCAAAGGTCAGCGCTTGCGACCAAATTGAACTTGAGACTGCTACCTGTAAAGTTTTTTGATATACGCCAATTGGACAGGTTTGAGGCGCGACCGATTCCCCAACGATATCAGACCATTTTTCAACAATTAACAAATATTGACAGCGTTGCTGCCAACTGGTGCGGGACTGGATACCATGCAAAATATTTGGTAATCCTGTTAGGGACATATTCGTAGACCAAACATACCTTTTGCTTAAGATTAGCAATCATTTTACGCTTTACGATGCTCAAATTAGCATTTCTATAAACAGATACTAAGTAGTTAGGCATAAGTAAGCTTAAAACCAAGAAGAGCATACCGCCCGCGCAGCGGGCGGTATGCTCTCTGGTTTTGGTTTTTATAGCTACAGTCACTTGAATTAGGACAAATCAAAACCCAAGAATTGGCTGGCGGCGCTTCGCGCGCGCCGCCAGTCAATTCTTGGGTTTTATGTCCTAGTACATTTGGCGATCGCTATATAACTGTAGGCGTTTACCTTAGGAAACAGCGATAATATTCACAGTTGATTGTGAGTGAAGATTTTCTATGTTTGAAAATTTATTTAAATCGCCCAATGCCGATCGCATTCCTAAAGGACAGAGGCTAACCAATGGCTTCCCAATCATGACCTATGGAGATACGCCCAATATTCAACGTCAAGATTGGCAATTGCGGGTTTGGGGACTAGCTACAGAGAAAACCTTCACATGGGATGACTTGATGGCAATGCCTCAAACTGAATTTACGGCTGACTTTCACTGCGTCACCACATGGTCAAAACTAGATGTCAAATGGCAAGGGATCAAAGTAACTGACTTTTTAAAATATATCGAAGTCGAGCCGCAAGCTTTACATTTAATGGAACATTGTTACGGTGGCTATACCACCAATATTGCGATGGAGGACTTTGTGCGGGAAGAAAATTTCTTTGCCCATACGCTTTTTGGTAAGCCTTTGCCCGTTGATAATGGCGGTCCCTTACGATTAGTAGTCCCTCACCTTTATGCTTGGAAAAGTGCTAAGTGGCTGAATGGGCTAGAGTTTCTCAACAAAATGCAACTAGGTTTCTGGGAACGTAATGGCTATCATCATCGTGGCGAACCCTTTGCCGAGGAAAGGTATAGCGCTTTCTAGCCGCTAGGACGTAATACCAATTACCAAAAGTGTGGCTACACTTTTGGTAATTGAAAACCAAACCCAGTAAGGGTTTTAAAATCACAAAATGGCATAGCCATTTTGTGATTTGGTATAAAACCCCAAATTATGAGTGGCGGCGCTTTGCGCCGCCACTCATAATTTGGGGTTTTAATCACCAAGAGAGGGTTGCCGTGCGGAGCACGGCAACTCTCTCTTGGGATTTAATTTTGTCCGAACAAGACTGGCGGCAGCTATACCAATTTTTGGGGACTTACCAATCAAGTATTTTCGTAATTAGATCAGGCAGATCGAGGGAATTGAATGGTTTCGTAATTACGCCGCTTATATGTAAGTCATTAAACTGTCGTCTTTCTGAAGTCTGAGCCTTCGCAGTTAAAAAAATCACTGGGATTTCTGCAGTGTGAGGATCGGCTTGTAGGGCTTTAAAGGTGGCGAGCCCGTCCATATCGGGCATCATCACATCGAGCAGAATAGCGTCAGGCTTTGCATCACCAGCTATTTTCATACATTGCATTCCTGAACTAGCAACTAACACTTCCCAGTCAGCCACCATCTGAATCCCAAACCGCACAACAGTTTGAATACTTTCTTCATCATCAACTACCAAAATCCTCTTGATTGGCATAGTTTTAGCTCATAGGTTTAATAATGGCAGAGTAAACGAAAAAGTACTACCTTTCCCAAGGGTACTCTCAGCCCAAATTTTACCCTCATGCTGTTCGACGATCTTGCGACAGATGGTTAACCCCAGTCCTGTGCCACCTTTACGGCGAGAGTCAGAGGAGTCAACTTGTTGGAATCTTTCAAAAATAATTTCCAGTTTGTCCGATGGAATGCCCTGACCTTCATCAGAAACCGAAAATAGCACTTTGGCATTTGGTCGATTTTCCGCAGTTAGCCATACCTTACCGTTAACTGCCGAGAATTTAATCGCATTACTAATGAGATTGGTTAGTGCTTGAACGATGTAATCAGAATCCACCAAAATGTTAATATCAATTGGCTCAACTACTAAAACTACACCGTGATTTTGTGCCATTGGCTGCATTGCTTCTGTTGCCTGAATCATTAAAGTGGAAACATTACAGACCTGTTTCTCCATTTTGACTTCACCAGACTCGATGCGCTGCAAGTCAAGGACATTATTGACCAAGCGGACTAGGCGCACTGTATTATCATCCGCTATTTCCAGAATTTGCTGCCCATCTTTTGAAAGGGTTCCTAATCTCCCCGTCGCTAAAATTTTTAACGCACTATGCATGGAAGTTAAAGGAGTTCGCAATTCATGACTGACGACAGCAATAAATTCATCTTTCATCCGTTCGATCGCTTTGCGATCGCTAATATCGGCAGTTAGCGCAAAAAAACCTTTAACATTGGTATGTTCATCAACATGGGGAATGTAGGTAACATTTACAGAGCGGGGAGAACCATCTTTTAAGAGAATTTCATTTTCATAGGTCACAGCCTGACCTCTTAGCGCTTGCTTCACATGGGTCTGCATTCTTGAGTAGCAGTCATCTCCCCAAACGGATTTAATATCACTGCCATAAATTTCTGATAAAGACTTACCTAGCCAATCTTCATAGGCTTTATTGTTAAATCGATAACATTGGTTCTTATCGACATAGGAAATCAGTACTGGCAAGGCATTAGTAATTAGCCTTAACTGCTCTTCACTCTGGCGTAAAGCAGTTTCCGCCTGTTTGCGATCGTTAATCTCCTGCTGGAGATTGCGATTGACTTCCTGTAATTCCGCAGTACGTAATTCGACGATTTCTTCTAAATGTTCTAGAAATTGGGCTTGAGATAGAGCTATACCGATCTGATCGGCAAGTTGCTGCATCAGTTCTAGTTCAAAATCTAGCCACTTATATGGGCGATCGCAATGATGCGCGATTAGTAATCCCCACAATTGGCTGGGAGAAACTGCTTCATTTTGTTGATGGGAATTCAAATTTTGCAGGATGGGAACGATCATCTTTGCCTTGATATTGAATTGATGTACAAATTCAATCAGACATTCCGATAGACCTTCTTGGTGATCGCTAACATCTGCGATCGCTCTTACTCTACCTCTAGCATAAAGTTGTTGATAGTCATGGGGAAATACTTCCTCTGGAAAGTCTAAATCCAGAATCTTTGGATAATCAGGTAAAACGGCTTCAGTAATTGCTCGTCCAGTCCCATCAGGAAAAATTTGATAAATTAGTACGCGATCGGCTTGCAAAATTCGCTGCACTTCAGTTACTGTCGCCCTTAAAATTTCTTTAAATTGTAGAGATTGCCTAATTTTAAACGTAACTTCGGCAAATAGTTTCACCCACTGCCGTTGTCGAAATAGCTCAGCTTGCTCACGATTTTTGAGAGTATGCTGAGCATTTATGGCAGTTTGGGGCTTTTTTTTGTGCGATTTAGATTTCTTTTTTTTAGGCATACATGAATTTTACACTTACACAGCTTTATGTTCACACTCTACCCAATAGCAAAGTAGGTGCAGCACTGCGCTTTGAAATCAAGCGATTGAGTCAAATAGCATTGAGTTCATATAGCGCTCTGCCCATTCTTCGCCAAATGATTTTTCGAGAACTCGTCGAGTTTTATCATTTTGTTGTTGTTTAGTGCAGTAATATTGCTGACCTGCGATCGCACTGGCAACCTCAACATCCGAGGTTCGCGGTGCTATCTTGGTAGCAATTTGGCAATGAATCGTCAAAAAGTCTATCACCCGTTGCAAAAAAGCCTGCTCTTCAACAACATTAGCAGGACGAACAAACAGACAAAACTCAGAAAAAATATCTGCCCATTCAGGTAAAGCACGAGGCTGTGAAAACTCAATATTTTTTAAGTTGGCAAGTTGCTCTTTGTAATTAGCAGGTAAAGATTTTTCGCGATTGCTAGGAGACAGATCCGCGATCGCAGCACTAATCATTCCCCCACGTCCTCCGACTATATCTGCCCCAAAAATAGGCAAGGCATACTCAGGATTTGGAAACATTACGCAATGGAGAATATCCAAACCATTGCCCACTTGAGCTAGTTCTAAGTGCAATTTACGAAATTGTTTAGTTTGATAACAAAGATTTTCAATGATTAATTTTTCTCCTTCTAAATGCCCCTCAATGTAGCCTAAGTCTTCGGGGATTAGATATGCTTCAAGATCTAGATTTTTTTGCCATGTTTCTTCAATACAGTTTGCGAGCTTCTGGATTAAATTATGTTGACGGGTTCGCAATGATGTTGCCATAAACTTTTTAAATACAAATTCTTAAATACAAATTCTTAAATACAAATTCTTAAATACAAATTCTTAAATGCAAATTCTTAAATACAAATTCTTAAATACAAATTCTTAAATACAAATTCTTAAATACAAATTCTTAAATGCAAAATATTTTTGCTAAATCTAATTTTTAAATTAAATGGTCTCAAAAAGTTTTAACTCTTCAATTAAACAATCAAAATAGGGTGCTACTTCATGCTGATGCTCTGGCGCAAGTCGTTTAAGACTAGCAATTTTGATGGATGCTAAGCCAAGAATCATAGCATCAATAGGTACTTGTAGTTCTCGATAAAGCTCTTGCATATACCTCAGCCCTTCAGAACTTAAATAATCTAGACGCTGACCAGCAATACCATAGGTAATGCAGCGCAGAAAATGCCAAAAGTCTCGCCAGCAAGCATTTGCTCGTTCCACAGGATAAAGTCCTCCACTTTCTTGGGTGATTTTTGGGAAGGTTTCTAACACCTGTTGTCGCGCCTCATCAACAATTTGTGGAGCTTGTGCAGACAATAACTTTACTATCGGAATATTTGTAGCGATCGCAGGTATTAATGTTTGTAAATCATTTAAATCCTCATCAGTGAGATAACGATCGCGATCGTCGGCATCTTGAAATTTAGTAACAGCAACATCTGGATAAATATTTTGCCAAGAACTGAAGCTAACGATGCGAGATTTCTTAATTAGTGCAAGAACTTTTTCGCTTAATTGGAGATTAGACATCAAATTCAGAATATAAATGAAGTGGGAGTAAATTTAGCTTACAGCGTTTTGCGCTCAAGCCCAAACCAATAAAACTTTTGAAAGCATTGCTAAGCAACGATTTCAAAAGTTTTATCGTGGTTCATTTGATTGAAAATTGCCATAAAGCTAGTTTAGCCGATCTCATTAAGCTTAAATTAATTAATTAATTAATCACGCTACCTCAAAAATCCTCAGTTCCACTTATCTCAATACTTTATGGATCTTTCCCAGATCAAACTTGATTTACAAAATCCTGACTTTCAGTATCGGATTAAGGCGATCGCCGCACTTAAGGATTTTACAGCTGAAGTTGCCATTCCTTTACTAATCCAGCATATCAAAGATCCTGAGTTTCTAGTACGGACTTTTGTGGCTAGAGAATTAGGTCGGCAAAAAACATCTGAATCCTTTGCTGCACTTCTCCAAATTATGCGATATGACAACACACCAAATGTTCGCGCCGAAGCTGCCAACTCGATTTCCTTATTTGATCGCATTTCAGCAGCACACCTCGTCCAAGTATTTCATCAAGACGATCATTGGTTAGTAAGACGCAGTATTCTCTCTGCTTTAGTAGAAATGCAATGCTATCCAGAGGTATTGGAAATATGCTGTTTAGGACTACTAGGAGAAGATGCCGCAGTTCAAGAAGCATGTATTGATGGCTTAGGTTCGCTATCTAGTTCTAATCAAGCTGAACCAGCTTTATCAAAGCTACTCGAATTTAAAAATGCAGAATTTGAATATATTCGAGTGCGAGTCGCCTATGCACTAATCCAGTTTGAATCACCTGAAGCCAAACAAGCGATAGTTGAACTGAGAAATGATAGTGACTATCGGGTGGCGGGTGCAGCCATGGAAAACCTACTGTAATCCTTAACAAATATCGCAGATGATTTTCCTCTATATAGCAGTAGCCAGTTATGTTAGGACAAAAACAAAACCCAGAAGAGGGTTGCGGCGCAAAGCGCCGCAACCCTCTTCTGGGTTTTATGTCTTAACTTATTTGGCTATAGCTATATCTTTAATTTTGGGGCTAATTTGTTAAGGATTGTTACTTACTTTACAAGAGATGAGACTATAAAGCGTCTTATCTTTTATGTTCTATATGTCTTGTGAATTACATAAGACATAT
>NZ_LIRE01000554.1 GCF_001402795.1 Pseudanabaena sp. 'Roaring Creek' | reverse complement strand
GTAGATTGCATCTAAAATTTGGATAATCATTCAGATGTTAGCAAAATTTTTAAATTGCGGTAGTAATTAGCTAGGCATAATTAAAAAACAAAACCAGAGAGCATACCGCCCGCTGCGCGGGCGGTATGCTCTTCTGGGTTTTAAGTTTACTTATGCCTAGCTACTTAATGATTATGCTGAGCGAGATGTAAATAAAACAAAGAAAAAATCAAATCGTTTTGATGGTAATGTTTGGATATTTTAGATCGAGGTGAATTTTACCTGTGAACTCCCCAAAAAATGTCGGTTTTCTCCTCAGCCGAGTTGATTGTAACGATGGAATTGCTTCCCACTGTGAGACGTTAATGCGGGGTCTCAAGAATTTAGGATGGAAAGTGGTTTTGATCACTGGGAAGGTAAGTTTTGATTCATCTTCTCTAAAACGTTTTGAGTCACTCAAGGAATTATCGGAGGAATGGATAGTCATTGATGATTTCAATCGATCGCTTCCATCTTGGGCGACAGTTTCACAAATTTTAGGCGCGGTGAAGCGACTGGAAATTCAAGTTTTTCATGCTCATGGCTACTCAATGCTACTTGTAGCAGCTATTGTAAAAGTATTTACGCAGATTAAATGCATTGCCACATCTCACCTTCTCAAGTCGGCTAATTCTGGTAAAGTTGCAGATAGTAATCCTGAAGGTTATCGGGAGAGATTGAAAAAATCTATTCTCAAACAGTATCTCAGATTTTTTGCACCCCATACCTTTATTGCCATTTCATCGGATATCGAGCAATGGTTGATGGAGGACATTGGTATTGCTAAATCGCAAATAAAGAAGGTTTTTAACGGTATTAATACTCAATATTTCCATGTACCTAATCCTGAAGAGCGGCGACAATCAAGGGAGAAGTTTAATCTGTCTGAGCGGGATTTTGCGATCGCTTTGGTGGGGAGAACCCAATGGGATAAGGGGCATAAACTACTGATCGATGCGGTGAATCAAATTGTGGCACGCAATCCTCAATCTAACTGTAAATGTCTGTTTGCAGGTTCGGGAGATCAGCGGGAAGAAATAGAAGCCTATGCCTTAGCCAATGCTCAAAATCAACAAAGATTTCTGTTTCTTGGTTATGTAACCGAACCTCGCCAAGTTTATTGGGCTGCCGATGTGATTGTTTTACCTAGTCAAGCGGAGGGATTTCCTCTCGTAATTGTGGAATCAATGGCTTGCGGAGTCGTACCTATCAGAACACCTGCTGCGGGTGCTTACGATCAAATCGAGGATGGGGTAAATGGCTTTATTATTCCTTTTAATGATTTAGAGATGCTGTCATCGCGATTGCTCCAGCTATCAGAAAATCCTGATTTGCGATCGCGTATGGTGGAAAATACCCTGAAATTTACAGCGCAAAAATTCACTCTAGAATCCATGACTTTAAGCACAGTTGCCGCCTATGAAGAGGCTATTAAATAATGTTACTCCCTGCCCAGTGAAGAATTAGACGTTGCGGCGCGAAGCGCCGCAACGTCTAATTCTTCACACTGTCTCATTTAAGATTGCGATTAACTTAAAATCCCTAATTTCATAACTAATTTCTGGAAAATATTTCTATGAAGATAACTGTAGTTGTGCCAACCTATCTGCGTCCTCAAGAC
>NZ_LIRE01000553.1 GCF_001402795.1 Pseudanabaena sp. 'Roaring Creek' | reverse complement strand
GTTTGATTGCGATCAATAGGATTAGGATCGTTAGTCTGTCTTTGTATTGCATCAGTTTGAGATAAATTAATATCTTGGGCAATAGCTTGAATAGGAGCAGAATAATCTGTATTGACCTTTGCTTGAATATTGCGATCGCTTTCTAGAGGAGTATTATTTACAATTGGCAAATTCGGTAAATTATCAGAATCAACTTGCCTTTGGACTACCTGATTTGTATCGTTGGAATAGTTATCTGGTGTTTCTGCAATAGGTTGATCGGAAGTTGATGTGCTTTGGATTGCTGAAACATAATTATCAGATCTTTGGATTTGAGGAGAATTATTTGATTCAATATCCTTCAAGATAGCTTGTCTTTGGATCTCAGTGGTTTGAGAATCTAAGATGGATTGAATGGAAGTGTTGGACTCTCTTTGGATCGTGCGATCGCTTTGAGTAATATCATTTAGCCGAGCTATATCAGGTTGATTGAGATCAATAGGATCAAGATCGTTAGTCTGTCTTTGTATCGCATCAGTTTGAAATAAATTAATATCTTGAGCAATATCTCGAATAGGAG
>NZ_LIRE01000552.1 GCF_001402795.1 Pseudanabaena sp. 'Roaring Creek' | reverse complement strand
TCCTTACCATATAAATTCTTTCCTTTTTAGGACTGCCAATTATCAGGAAATAAACCCCAAAGAGAGTTGCCGCGCAGAGCGCGGCAACTCTCTTTACAAAACTGGCGGCAGCTATAACAAGCCTGCTTGGGCTAATCCTAAAATCAAACCAGCTCCGAGAACATGACCAAAGCTAGTAACTGCGAGTAATTCTGGCAAACCAAAACCTGCAAATAGTCCTGGAAGTTCTACAGGTAAGCTAGGGCCAACACCCTTGACTTGGATACCATAGCGAGCAACAACTAATGCAAATACATTAGCGGTAATCATAATCAGAGCTACGCTGGGAGACCAGACTGGGGTTGTAGGTACGGCTGCTAATAAGTTCAGAGCTAGGTATGTCATATTTTTTTGCTTAAGTTTAATTACTTATAAGAATTTTTTAATCAAAATAATCCTATGAGGTAATCAGACATCAAAAAATTCTTCTTAAGCTAAATTTATTAAACTTAGCAATCGTTTACAGTTCTTCTCTTATATCAATTAACTGAAGTTCACTGAAGCGAGCTAACACTTCAGTTAATTAAAAGACAAATCCAGTAAGCTTTTGAGATTTCAAAAATAGCAACGCCATTTTGGGAATTGGTACAACTGTTTTTGCTAAGTATAGCAACGTAATCCCAAAACACAAGGCTACGCCATTTTGTGTGTTGAAAACCCTTACTGGGTTTGGTTTTTAATTCACAAAAGTGCTGTAATTATCATGCAGCTACCATGCATCAATAATTTTCAGCATGGTTTTTTCCGCAATTCCCTCAACCTTGGTGATATCGAGGATTGATTGGAATTTTTGATCGGGTTGCTGTAACCTTAGTTCGTAAATCGGTCTAGCAAACTTTTTACTTCTGGATTTTAATAGCTTATATTCTAAATCGCCAAAATTTAACGTATTCAATTCCCTAAGAACTTCGATTACTTTCGGGTCGCTTTCCTTGATAGCGGATTTTGTCGGAGATGATCCTGATGATCGAGTCTTGGGTTGATTCGTTCCTGTGGATTTACTTTTCTTGGTTACAGTTTTCAAAGTAGTCTCCATGGGAGGTACTGAAGGTTCGGTAATCTGATTGACTGAAGGAGTAACTGAAGGAGTAACTGGTGCTGATAATAGCGATCGCTTGATCTCCGATAAATGCATGTCCAACTGTTGTGATATCTGGTTGGTGATTTGCTTGGACATGGCTTGAAAGCTCGAACCAATTTTTTCTTCGACTATGCGCTCAATAGTGGCAGCGATTTTTTGGTCTAAGCGATTGGCAATGGCTCTTTCTATGGCTAATTCTATTGTTTGTTCTATTTGGTCTAAATCGGATTGTCTTTCGTTCGAGTTAATTGGTAAGGAATCTGTCTTTTCGTTAGCAGATGGAGTGGATAGCGATCGCAGAAATTGGTACTGATTAAGAATCGCTAATTCGCGATCGGGTGGAACTACATAGGCGCGAATGGCTGTGAATTGATCGTCTATTTCCTGTGCTTTCATCGCTGCATAATATTCACAATAGCCTTCCAAAATCTCAAAGGAAATAGGTGAGATCCTCCTTAGTATGATTGGTCGAACTGTGTCCCCGACTTCTAAAAATAGCTGCGCGAGACGATCGATCTGACTGGCAGGAAATTGCAGTTGACCTTCAGTTAATGGTGGTGCGATCATATCAAGATCGATCGAAGATGTCAGAAGACTCATGGGCGCATTCCTATCTTATTGAGAACCTCATTGGCGAGTTCTTCAAATTCAGCAGCCGATATGGAATCAGGCTTAAAGTCGAAAATAGATTTGGGGTCAGGAGTTTGAATATCTCCTTCGAGTATGAAATTATCAACTGCTCGCGATAAATCTTCCCGTTGAAAAATGCGAGTTTCTAGAACTGGAAATCCATAGCGTTCTGCGATGACCTTTTCCTGTTTGGGAAGTGTTGCCTTAATATAATTAGCATTTGTGAGTATTTTAGAAGGCAAGACCCCCAACACCTTGATTCCATTTCGGTTGGTATAACTGCGAAATTCATCAATCTCTTGAATAAAGTTTCGGACATTACGCAAACCTTCATTCGCAAATGGTTTTAGATCGGAAGGAATGATTAAATAGTCACAGGCGATTAGGGCGATTTTGGCGTATAGATTGAGCGATGGGGGGGTATCAATTAAAACCACATCGTATTGATCCCTCACAAGTTCCAATTTCTTGACCAATTGAAATTTAGAACTCTCTTGATCGATAAGGGTGTTTTCTTGCCAGATCAAATTGATATGGGCGGGAATGACATCTACTGCAGGATAGGTAAAACTCCCTTTTAAGGCAATATCAGGAATGTAATTGGAGCGGGGATAATGGATGACATTGTAAACATTGCCATCTTTGAGCATATCATCGTCTTCATTGTCAAACTTCATTAACCCTGCCGCATAGGTAGTATTTGCTTGGCTATCAAGGTCAATAATCAATACCTTTAATCCTTTCCGACTCATGGCTGCGGCTAGATTAATCGTTGTTGTGGTTTTACCGACACCGCCTTTATTGTGATAGATTGCGATCGTTTTCATGGTTATAGGTTCTGAAGTTACGAGTGAAATAGGTTCCGAAGGTAAAGTTATATTCTTAATTGGAATCGGAAAATCAATCGATGATTGGGATTGACTAGTTTCTAGTCCTGCTAATTTATCTCTACCAATGATATCTTTGATTTTCGGTATTTTATCAGTTATTTCTAAGCCTTGACATTGAAAAATTAGATTTATCCCATCGCCATCAAGTTCATAAATCCGAAAATCTTTGCCATTAGTTAAAACTCCATAGAGAACTTGTAGATTGCTTAAATAACGCCTAAGACGACGCACATGAAAATTGAGGTTTTGTTTAGGATGTTTTGCCTCCATTACCACGCATATTTTGGGGAATGCTTTGGGGAATGAGTCGGAGCTAGTGGGGATAATTGGGGAAATTAATGCTAAAAAATCTAGACGAATACTACCTAGAGCAACTTCCTGATGCCACGTACTCGCATCGTAACCCAGTATGGGCAAAAGATACTGCACAATTAATTTACTTTCAACTTCACTTTCGTTACGACAAAGCTTAGGATTAAAACTCACGATCTAAATATGATGCTTTTCTGATAATTTTAGATCAAAAGTGATCCTCTTTAATTTTTTCTGGGGTTTTATACCAATTTCCAAAAGTGTGGCTACACTTTCGGAAATTGAAAACCAAACCCAGTAAGGTTTTTAAAAACACAAAATGGCTACGCCATTTTGTGTTTTGGTATTATAGCAATTCCAAAAATG
This sequence comes from Pseudanabaena sp. 'Roaring Creek', assembly GCF_001402795.1. Lineage (GTDB taxonomy): Bacteria > Cyanobacteriota > Cyanobacteriia > Pseudanabaenales > Pseudanabaenaceae > Pseudanabaena. The sequence continues at coordinate 70 of NZ_LIRE01000552.1, read as the reverse complement.
GCAACGCCATTTTTGGAATTGCTATAAAGTCTCACTGGGATAATTTTGTAATTCACTGAAGTGTTATAGC
>NZ_LIRE01000763.1 GCF_001402795.1 Pseudanabaena sp. 'Roaring Creek' | reverse complement strand
TTTTTTATCCGCAAGAGCATAAGGGGTTTAATACCAAAACACAAAATGGCTATGCCATTTTGTGTTTTTAAAACCCTTACTGGGTTTGGTTTTCAATTCCCAAAAGTGTAGCCACACTTTTGGGAATTGGTATAAAATCACAAAATGGCTATGCCATTTTGTGATTTAGTATTACTCCCTTCCCACCAAAGCAATAGACATACAAAACCAAGAATTAGCGTTGCGGAGCTTTGCGCCGTAACGTCTAAACCAAAAGGCGCTTTGCGCCGCAACCTCTAAACTAAAAGGCGCTTTGCGCCGTAACGTCTAAACCAAAAGGCGCTTCGCGCCGCAACGTCCAATTTTTCACTGGGAAGGGAGTATGAATGAGATCGAGCGAATTTTATTAGTGACGGATTTGGACAATACCCTTGTGGGTGACGATCATGCCACTCAAAAACTAAACCAGATCCTCTACCAGCATCGCCAGCATTGCCTATTAGTTTATGCGACTGGTCGCTCCTATGGCTCAGCGCAGCAGTTAAAGCTGGAACGAGAATTAATCGAACCAAACTATTGGGTGACAGGCGTTGGCTCAGAGATATATTGCGGGAAGAGTCTAGATCTTGATTGGGCAAGGCATATCGGCGCAGATTGGCAAAGAGAGGCGATCGCTAAACTGATTGGCGAGCGCTTTCCCGAACTACAACTACAATCGCCAAAAGAGCAGAATCCTTGGAAAATGAGTTTTCATCTGCTCGGTGCGGCTAGCGCGATCGCTAAACTGATTGCGAATTTGCGAAGCGCAAACTTAAAAGCTCAGGTTGTTTTCAGCAGTAATATTGATGTTGATATTTTGCCTGTGAATGCCCATAAAGGATATGCCGTGCAATATCTGCAACAAAGGCTCGGTATTACTAATGCGAGAACCTTGGTATGTGGTGATTCGGGCAATGATATTAGTATGTTTCAACAGCCAGCACTTGGGGTAATTGTTAACAACGCCCAGCTTGAGTTAATTGAATGGTATGCAGCCCATGCGAACGCAGAACGTCATTACTTTGCGAAGAATGCCTATGCTGCTGGTATTTTAGAAGCCTTACAAAAATTTAATTTGCTCGATGGATTATACCAATTCACGAAAGTGTGACAACACTTTCGTATAGCTGCCGCCAACTGTATTAGGACATAAAGCGCCAAAGAGAGTTGCCGCGCGGAGCGCGGCAACTCTCTTTGGCGCTTTGATTTTATCAGCTATAAATTAAAAACAAAACCAGAGAGCATACCGCCCGCTACGCGGGCGGTATGCTCTTCTAGGCGTAGCTACTTAGTAACACTTTGCAAAATTGCGACAGCCTCTTCTTGCTTGCCATCCCAAGCCCACATGAGGGCAGTCCAGCCATTGCGATCCTGCGCGTTGAGTCTTGCCCCTGCGGCGATAAGCGATCGCACAATTTCACCATGCCCCTGCCCCGATGCCCACATGAGTGGAGTCCAGCCATACTTATTGCGTGTATTGGGATTTGCCCCTGACACTAATAAAATCCGAACGATCTCCGTATGCCCGTTCATCGCCGCCCATAGCAAAGGTGTCCAACCATATTCATCGCGGACATTGACATCGGTTGCTTGGGAAATTAGCGATCGTACTTCCTTGAGATTTCCCTTTTGACTGGCGATTAATAATTGAGCGTTGCGGTTTTGTTTTTCTTCTTGCTTAACTTGTCTGGTTTCCTTAACTTGGTTGTTAGGTTCATTAAGCAAATTATTTTTAGGAAACTCGATCGCGTATATATCGTTGCTAAAACTGAGAACTAAGCCAAAAGCTAATAAAAAATTTGAGGTTCTTAAAAAAGAATTCATAGACTTACCCGCATCTCAAGATTTTCTTAGAGTCTATGAATTTGTGAGGGGATCGACTAGCGCAATTCTGCGGAAGTTATCCCAAGTTAAGAAATGGCGTAGCCATTTCTTAACTTGGGATTACGTCAAGGCTGCGATAAGTGCGACCTTATCTCCATGCGGGGCATTCCGAATCGAGTGCTAAAGTGAGTATTAGTCATTTTTTAGTAATTTTTTAATCTCCATCTCAACCAATGAATAATCAAGTCGATATTACTAACTTAGAAGAGTTACCGCCTAAACTCCCCTTACTCCAAATGTTTCGGATCGGTCTATTTCAGATGGGTTTAGGGATTATGTCCTTGTTGGTTGCAGGGTTACTGAACCGACTGATGATTAATGAACTGACCATTCCTGCCACCCTTACCGCAGGATTTATTGCCATGCCCCTATTTGTGTCGCCTTCTCGCATCTGGTTTGGACAGACTTCCGATGCCAAGACTATTTTTGGAACACATCGTTCGGGTTATGTCTGGGTTGGGGCAGTAGTATTTGCGATCGTCGGATTTTTAACGACACAGGTCATGTGGGAATTAGGACGCAGTGTCCATGAGATTGGATGGAATGGAATTACCTATGCATGGGCAGTTTTTCTGGCGGTCATGTTTGCTCTTTATGGCATGGCAATTAGCTTTAGCTCCACTCCCTTTGCGGCTTTATTAGTGGATGTTTCTGATGAGGAAGAACGCTCCAAATTAGTGGGGATCGTTTGGTCGATGCTGATGGTCGGCATTGTCATTGGCGCGATCGCTGTTTCCAAACTGCTTCCCTGCACGGGAGCCCCACCCAACGAAATTTCAATTTATGCCAATGGCGATCGCCTTGCTCAGTTACAAAAAGCGGTTAATTCGGTATTTGTGATTGTTCCTTCGGCGGTGGTCGCTCTATCCGTTGCTGCTACCTATGGCATTGAGCAAAAATATTCCCGCTATAAGTTGCGCGTTGCGGAAAATCATATTCTTAATGGAACTAATGCCGAAGACAAGCTCAGTCTTGCTAGAGCCTTAAAAGTATTAACGGCGAGTAAACAAACGGGTTTATTCTTCTCATTCTTACTGATGATGACTATTGGTATTTTCATGCAGGATGCCATTATGGAACCCTTTGGCGGCGCAGTATTTGGTATGAGTATTTGTGCGACTACACAACTTAATGCTGCTTTTGGGATGGGTACTCTGATTGGCTTGAGTTCTTCGGGTTTTTTAATCGTTCCCAAGCTAGGCAAAGAAAATTCCACGAGATTAGGTTGCTATCTAGTAGCAGCAAGTTGCGCTCTATTACTAATATCTGGATTTGTCCAAAAAACATGGGCTTTGCAAGTTTCCCTAGCGCTTTTTGGTTTTGCTTCGGGAATTACCACTTCAGGGGCATTAAGTTTAATGCTAGACCTCACGGCCGCAGAGACGGCAGGAACTTTTGTCGGTGCTTGGGGATTATCTCAAGCGATCGCTAGAGGGCTTGCCACAGTCGCAGGTGGAGTAGTATTAGATATTGGGAAGAAACTATTTAGTGATTCTAATACGGTCGCCTATAGCTTTGTATTTGTCTGTGAAGCTGCGGTGATGATCTGCGCCGTAGTTTTATTGAGTCGGGTGAATGTACAGGAATTTCGCACCGATGCCAAACAGGCGATCGCGACAGTATTTGCCAACGAAATCGATTAATAGAATTACCGCGCCTTTGGCGCGGTAATTCTATGCTCCAAACCCACCAAGAGAATTAAAGTTAGCCGCACTCTGACTCGCTCGCATTGCCGATTGCGAAAAGACTTGAAAGGCTTTCCTGATTTCAGCATCGCTATTCGCAGGTGTGAGAATCCATTCATCACGGATGCCCATTTCCTTGAAAACTTTCCGAAAATCCGTGGAGTTATCATCTATGCCCATTGCGGCAATAATGTGATTTTCCATGCGCAACATATCGTGGGCGATCGCGGCAACATCCTTTGCTGAATGGCGGATCGAACCACAATCGTCCCCATCGGTAATAATTAGGGTCACAGTGCGAACGGGCACACCATTATCCGAAAATTCCTGCGCCTTTGCCAAGACAGTCCCCAATAGTACTACCGTCTGATCGTAAAGTGGCGTGCCTTTATTGGGATCGTAATTTTTAGTATCCATGCGAATAGCTTGAGCGATCGGGCAGTAGGGATAGAGAACTGTTCCATTCAGATAGCGATTGTGAATCAGAATGTTATCTTGTTGCTGTGAGGAGGTCAGTGCATCGATGACAGAGTTATGTCCGCCCCGCACGGCTTGAGCATTACCCGCATATTGAATCGAGCCTGAGTCATCGGGCATGACTGTTACTAATACGACTTCGCTGGACATCACATCATCCACATGGATGCCAAGCCCCGCTTGGATTTGTGCGCCGAGGTCATAAACTGTCAATGCTTGCAAAGATTCATTGGAAAGGGTTCCGTCATCTAGGGCGGATTGGAAGAGATCGTTGATGTTGGTCATTTTAATTGGTAATTAGTAATTGGTAATTGGTAATTGGCTTTTAGTCTTTAGTTTTGGGTTTATACCAATTCACTGAAGTGAGGCAACTCTTCATTGAATTAAAAACCAAACCCAGTAAGGGTTTTAGATTCCCAAAATGGCAACGCCATTTTGGGAATTGGTATTATTGATGATTGGGGGAAGTTTTTTCTCTTTTCTTGAACTTAGTTTGATAGCCAACGTTCGAGAAAGTTTTTCTTGGCTTGAATGGATTCCAAATATTCTCTGAGCAAGCGTTCGATCAATTCTGAACTGGTGGTGTTCTCTTTGGCAAGAATTGCCACCAGATATCTTTCTGTCTCATCATCAAGATTAATGCTCACCATTAAAGTTTCTCCTAAAGAATTGGAGTTTATGCAAGATTAAGATCTGTCCAAGATTCCATTGCAGTCGTGGATTTCACCAAATGCATCCCTGCATCGGCAAAGCGTTGAAATGCTGCATCGGCTTGATCGGTATAGTCCACAACATTAGGAACGACTACGGGTGAAGTGCAATCTTCGAGCAGATAGACCTTTTTGGCTAGTTTTGGATCATGGGCGAGAATTTCACTGAGTAAGTCTTGAATTGTCCATGCTACGCAATGGCTCTTGGCTTGCCCCGCAATGATTACGGCATCAAATTCCAGTAGCCTTTGCAAAAAGCGCGTATTCTTTTGGGCGATCGGTCTGCCATCGGCTCCATCCATTACTTCGGGACGCAAGACAGAATAGTTCTCCGTGAGAGGATTGCCGCCTTTAATTTCAAAGTTAGTCTGGCTATGCCTTGCGATATTATGGAAAAACATGGCTTCCTCGACAGAAGAAACTAGCGCGTGACCGATACCGCCGAGCATGGAGTGATATGCCCAAACCGTAAGCGGGAACTTGCCTTCATCGCTGAGTTTCTGGACATAATGCAAGGCGTGGCGCTGGATTGCCATGTAGTTACCCTTGGCGAGACTATAGGCGATCGCTGGATTTACTTTCCACTTTCCTTGCTGGACATCTTCTAGAGTAATGGAAGTGGCATTGGGAATGGGATGTTCACCTGCGTCATTTACCCAAAAGATAGGATGGAAGATTTGCATGGCGGTATGGGTATCCATCGTGGGTGCAATTTCGCTGATGTGGTGCAGGTTGCGATAGATAAATTCACACAAGCGTACGTTATCCTCGATCGCACCAGTCCCAGATCGTCCACCGACAAATAGCTCATGGTCAGGAATACAAAAGGTATTCTGCACATCGATCGCCATCAAACAAATTTTCTTGCGATCCTTAGCGGCAGGTACGATGCCATGCTGTTTCGCCCATGCCTCGGCTTGATTTGCCCGATCTTGATAGGGAACGCGCCATACCGATCCGACTTTGTGGCGATCAAAAAAGGCAGGAATAGGAAGTTGGGTTTGAATAGTCATGATTAGAGTTCTCCAGTTTTAAAACTTTAGGCAAGAACGTTTACAAAAGGTTGATTGCGATAGCGGCGATATACTTGGAAGTCTTTGTCGAAAGTGGCGATCGCAGGAATATCTAGCCTTTCGGAAACAGCAATTAGCGATAAATCAGCGAAGTCAGCCCTACGATCAGCATATTTCTCATTCAGTTCAGCGATTCTACTAAAGTCCCAAAGTGTGAGTGATTGATGGATGTAGACTTCAGTTATCAGATCCTCTAAAAACTCATTTTGAGCGCGATAATCAAAATTTAGTAGCCAGATAGTTTCAGTAATGCAGGCTGTTGTTGTAATCAGTTGGCTTGTACATTTTAGAAAGAATTCATATACTAAGGAATGGTTACTATCTCTTTTGTTATAGAAAGAAACAAAGGCGCAGCTATCAACAAGAATCGATGGATAATTCATGATTGCTCCGATATTCTCTTGTGCTTGTTCTGAATCTGTTCAGCAATAATTGCTTTACGAACATCTCGATCCGAAAGATCGGGACGACCTTCCGCAAAATATCGAGGTCTACCACGCTGTTGCTCTGCTTCCTGCAACTTTTGCATAACTGTTTTAGGTTTACTGGGTTGTTGCAAGCGATCTCGAACTAATTGCTTGATCAATTCTTCAGGAGTGATCTGCTGCTGTGATGAAAGCTCATCAAGATCACGGCTAGTTTCTTCATCCAATTGAATTGTTCTCATTTTATTTTTCCTGAATTTGCAATGATTTTAACGTGATTTTACTGAAATGCTAGGGATAGAATACCCAGAATTTTGTCGATGTTGCTGAGTTGATACTCAGTTAAATCAATTTCCACTAGGCGATCGCTTAAGCGTAAAAACTTCCAATCATTGCCAGTAGTAGCGGCTCCATAGATGACAGAAATATCATTTTGGTGCTGTTGATTAAAGAGTTTGGCTGCCCACATTTCGGCAATACATTGTCCTAATGCTCCATTGATATTTTCCTTTTTGGCTTCAACTACAACGACTACAGGGGCTTTGAGCATTAGTTGTGAAGGCGATCGGCTTAATAAAAAATCACAAACGCCATTTAATCCCGAATCGCGACCAACGTTTAGTTCTACACCTGAGAATAAACTCGCTTTGTCTAAGTGTTTTTTGCGAACTTCTACTAAAATAGGCGCAATAATTAATTCCGATCGCGCTTTTTCAGTATTCATTGCTAGTGCTAGAGGAACAAACTCTTTGAGAAGTTGGCTAAGAAATTCACTAGCTTCTGCTAAAGGAGTATCGTTTAGTAAATTGGCACGTTCAGTAATTGTGAGGTCAAAGGCTATCTGAACTGATTCTAGAGTAAATTCGCTATAAGACATAATTTTCAAGGAAGAAGTAGAAAGGAAAAAGGAAAAATCTGGTGTTAGGACAATTGTAGCTGCAAAATCTTTTGGGCATGAATCACATAGATACCTTGAGAGCCGACAATGAGAGAACAGCCGCTATCGACATAGGGTTCGGTTTCGGGGAAAGTTTTGGTAATCATAATCTGTCCATTGTTTACCTCGACTCTAGAGATACCTTCGTCAGTGGGAACGAATAGCCAATTAGCGATCGCACTGCCTCCATGAATATTCGTCAACCATGCAAGATCGCCTTTTTGAACAGCGCGAGTTGCCAATAATTCACCATTTGGACGCAATACGGAAACTCGATGGATAATGTTGCCTTGCTCTTGGGTGATGGTAAAGAACCAGCAGAGTTCATTACTAAAGATGCAATTTGCATCGATTAACTCTCCTTGAATTAGGGGGATATTCAGGCGATCGCATATTCCTGACCTCTTAGCATCAAAGGTAAAAGCGACACAAATTGAGCCTGCGCGATAAAAGCCAAACCCGAAGGTTTCCCCAATCCAGAATTGCGTTTGTCCTTCGAGAATATCGCCAATATATTCATTCCCTAATTTACCATCATGCAGTAATTGCCCTTGATCAATCCAATAGCGAGAAAAGGAATTAGCCCGAATTAGATCGGCGGCGATCGCTTGCGTTTGTCCTTGAGTGAGAGTAAGTGCTTTGCCTTGTTTGGTAATGATTGTGGACTTACCAAAGATGGCGAATTGAATATTAGCATCGAGTTCTCCTGACAATAAAACTGCGTTGTCTTCGCGTTTAAATTCGTGGTTAATATGATAGAGATAATTAAGAGAATTGTTTTGTAAAGCGACTTGCAGAATTACGCCTTCGGTTTGGAATATATGGAGAACCTTACACTTGCCTTCATCTCCTGCTCCTCTGGCAGTGGTAGAGGGAACAATCGCAATTAAAGGCGTACAAATTGGGCAAGTAGTTCTTAAATGTTCGATGCCGCATTGATGGCATTTAGTCCAATGCATTGATTCGAGCAAAGATAGGGGGAAAGTACTACGCCAATCTTTTTCAAAGCAATGATGGAAATGTTGTAATAAATCATCGGATAGAACTTGGTAAGGAATTGCGGGTTTGGGATAGCGGACATCGGGATGAAATATAGTTATTCTTTGCAGTGGTCTGGCACTGTGGGGAATCATTGCTGTTGGCGATTTGGGCTTGTATACACCGCCATAGGGATCGACATAGAGTAGGCTCTGCATCAGCATCACCGTGAAGGCATACCAATCGGATTCGGGATTATATGGACTGTTCAGAATTGGCTGATTGGCGCTGCGATCGCACAGGATCGGATCGACAAATCGCGCTGTAAACACCTGACAGAGAAACTGTTCAAACTGAAAGGAATCCGCATCAATGAGGTTAACTTGATTTTGCGAAACTAATAGATTCAAATCATTGAAATCACCAATCGTGACATTGGCTTGATGGATTTTCAGAACTGTCTTATGCAAGTCGCGAAATAAGTTAGTCACTAATTGCTGCGAGAGCCCGTTGGTGCTGCGATAATTGCGATCGCTATATTTCAAAAGCGGTACGGTATTTTGCAAAAAGGGCATCGCATAGCCCAATATCATTCCCTGTTTATCTGTGGCTAAAGTTTCAGGTTTAATCACCCTCGCAGGTAAATTTTGTGGAAAAGCAGGTAATTTTTGTTGATGGATTGATAATCTCGCTTGAGCCGCTAATTGTTCTTGTGGAAGCAATTGATAATCGGGATGATCGGCAGTTTTGAATAGTTTGAGAACCTTACCATTCTTTAAGTCATAGATATCTGCCTCGCCACCCTTGCCGATCGCATTTTTTGGATTAACTTTAATCCGTTTTTGATTGAGGTAGACTTCCATGAGGTTGCTCCAATGCTTTATGGCAATTGATAAACTTTTCTAAACTCAGTCACCGTATGACGAATGCGCCGATCTAACTTTTTCCATACTGGTTTAGCGATCGCTTCAGGAACACCACCATAAAAGGCTTCAGCGATACTGCCTGTGATACAAGCGATCGTGTCACTGTCACCACCAAGAGATACAGCATTGCGAATCGCATCTTCAAAATCCGTTGATTCTAAAAAGGCGATAATCGCTTCAGGAACACTTTTCTGACAGGAAACCTCAAATTTATAATTGGGGCGAATTTCGTCTATAGTACGATGCAGATTGTAATGAAAATTTTGCTCGATATAAGCTTGAATTTCTACTTTGGTTTTGCCCTGACGCGCCAAGAAAATTGCTGCTGCTGTTGCCTGTCCGCCTTTAATTCCTTCAGGATGATTATGTGTTACTGCCGTACAGCGCTCCGCTTCCTTGAGAACATCTTCGAGATTGTTGTATGCCCATGCGATCGGGCTGACGCGCATTGCTGCACCATTACCCCAACTGTTATATCCTTCTTTCCGATTACTCATTGCCCAGCAAGTAAATCTCTGTCCAAAACCTGCTAAGGGATAGCGCCAAAAGCATTTTTTGAAGTTGCCAGTATAGCTGGTTCCCGTAAGAAGGGATTTTGCCACGGCATAGGTAAGAACAGTATCATCACTAAAATGACTACCAAAGGAGAATAGTTTGAAGTCCTTACGCTTCATCGGCACTACTTCATAAATCGAACCGATAATATCACCAGCGATCGCACCTAACATAAGTCATACCTCGTTCTAAATTCTTCAACCACTTGACGAACTTTCGGCGTGAGGTAAGTAAAGACCTTTTCGGCGATCGCTTTTGGTACACCACCATAATAGGCTTCGGCTATGGCTCCTGTAATACAAGTGAGCGTATCACTATCACCACCCAAGGAAATTGCATTCCGAATTGCATCTTCAAAATCGGTTGATTCTAGAAATGCGGTGATAGCCTGTGGAACAGTTCCTTGGCAAGATACATCAAATTTGTAAGTTGGACGAATCTCATCCAAGGTGCGACTCAAATCATATCCAAAGGAATTGACTATTTCTGTCTTAATTTGCTCTTTACTGTGACCTTGGCGTGCCATGAAGACTGTGATTGCCGTTGCTTGTGCACCTTTAACCCCCTCAGGATGGTTATGTGTAACTTCAGCAGAACACTGAGCTTCATGCATGACAGTCTCTCTATCTGCATAAGCGAATCCAATGGGACTAACCCTCATCGCCGAGCCATTTCCCCAACTATTGTATGGTTCCATTGCTTCTGAGTTCATCCATTCAATGAATCTTCCACCATATCCTCTTGTGGGATAAAGCCGAGCATAGGTTTTGATGTATTCAGCATAGCTACCTTGATGCATTAAGCAATCCGCTACCGCTACAGTTAAAACCGTGTCATCAGTAAATCGGCATCCTTCACTAAAAAGCGGGAAGTCTTTGGATCGGTGATTGGAGATTTCGTAAATCGAGCCGATAATATCACCAGCGATCGCGCCTAACATAAGTCATACCTCTTTTTTCTAATCACTACCAAACTCGTATCATCTGACAAAACACCTGATCGCTTAGTTAACTCTTTTCTATGCCAATCAGGTTTGACTTCTTCGCGATTGAGCATCGCTAATTTGCGTCGTATGGCATCGGGATTTTTGAAATAGCGATCTTCTTGCCAAAATTGATTGATATTTTCAACTTGTACTAGATCGCTAATTCCATCAGTGGCAATGAGAAGAGATTCTAGTTCTGATGTGGGTAAGCGATCGCGTATTTCAAAATTTATTGCTTCGGGTTTGTACAGCCCGTAAGCTAGATAGGGAGGAGCATTATTGGGATAGGGAGAGATTTGCTTGAATTTGCCATTGATCGCGATCGCACCATCGCCCATAGAGAAAGTGACGGTTTCGCGAGGCGTAATTAATGCACCCACAATTGTAAATAACAGATAATCATTCACAAATTGCATATCAGCATTAGCAATCGATCCAATATCTTGTAATTTCCGCAATAAATGGAGCTTAAGGAGATGCCAAAAGTCAGGATCGATTTCTAAATCTTGATTGTCCTCTGGGCTGAGCAGATCGGCGATCGCATTAATCACCAGATTTGTGCCTAACTTTGCGCCAACTTCGCTATGTTTACCACTGCCGCAGCCATCGCACACCACCGCAGTTATAAATTTTTCTTGTTTAACGATTTGATAAGCATCTTGATTGTTTTTGCCAGCAAGAACATGGTTACGCCCGATGATGGAACCGCTGGCATATTCAAATTGATTGGTTAAATCCTGACCAAAGGATTCAGAAATATCTAGCGATCGCTCATCGAGAATACCTACTTGTTCTTGCATCGCGATATAGTGTATAAACCACACAAACTAATATAGTGTTATTTTTACACTATGTCAACTATGACTGGCAAAGTTTCTGCATAGCAGAAACTTTGCCCACCCCAAACCTATGTCACATACCTACGAATACCCCCGACCTGCCCTCACTGTTGATTGCATTGTATTTGGACTTGATATGCAGCAAGAACTTAAGGTTATGCTCATTCAGCGCGATATTCCTCCATTTCAAGGGAAATGGGCGATCCCTGGGGGATTTGTGCGTATGGATGAGACCCTTGAGGAGGCTGCTTTGCGTGAACTGCAAGAAGAAACGGGAATTCATGATGTTTTTCTGGAGCAGCTTTATACCTTTGGCAACTTAGATCGCGATCCCCGCGATCGCACGGTCACGGTTGCCTATTACGCCCTGATTGATCTTTGCGAGCAGCAAATTAAAGCAGCAACCGATGCAAGGGATGCAAATTGGTTTTCGATCGATCGCATCCCGCCCCTTGCCTTTGACCATAATGAGATTCTGCAAATAGCGATCGCGAGACTGCGGGGCAAAATTCGTTACGAACCGATCGGATTTGAGCTATTGCCGACGCAATTCACCCTTTCCCAACTCCAAAAACTTTACGAAACTGTACTAGCTCGATCTTTAGATAAGCGTAATTTTCGCAAAAAAATCTTGAATATGGACTTGCTGATTGACACAGGGGAAATCGAGAAAGGTGTTTCTCACCGTGCCGCAAAACTATATCAATTTGATGAGGATAAATACTTACAACTAAAACAAAATGGGTTTAACTTTGAAATCTAACCCCGAAATCTCGTCCCAGAAAGCAGTGCCAAAGCGTCGAACCATTTCGGCTCTTTTTTTGCTCTTTTTTTGTTCTTTCTTTGCTCTTTCTTAATGATGCGATCGCCAAATTAGCGATCACAAACTGAACATTACCATTACGATGTATAGGTAAATGTAGTAGTAATCTACTTGCTAGCTCTCCTCTAGCCCATCTCTGAGCCAAACTCTATGTATAAAAGGGAACTCAAGCTTCCGAGTCAATGTACAAACAATTTCTATGATGGATCGCTGTACGATCTTGTTTTTCTAGACTTAGAATGGTGTCGCGATTTTCAAAAGAATGGATCGGTACAGAAAATATTTGGTTATACGCTTACCCGTATTTTAGAAGATAGCAACGAACAATATATCAAAATTCAATTTATTGAATCGAGCACTCAAGAAAAGCGGATAATTCAAGATATTTTAAATGACTTACATAGTTTGCAGGGAAAGTATTTTGTTGGTTACGGGCTTTCAACAAGCGATATGTTTTGTTTAAGGCAAAGAATTGATGCTTTAGACTTTATCCCTAAAGTAGATAATATTAGAATCCTCGACCTGCAAAGAACCAGTCAGCGCACCGATCTCAATCAAGGATTAAACAATCTATTTGCCTATTTAGGGATTCCTATCTATAAAAGAATTAAGGGATATTATGTTTTTCGTAATGGAATTAAAGTATTACGTAAGGAAAAGGGATATGAAACAATTCTTAATGAAATCTATGAGTATTGTTTAGAAGATGCCGAAAATTATTTTCATATTATTAGCAACTGGCAAACGCAATTTCCCTTAATCGATCGCCATAAGCACCAGACAATTAATCTTAAGATCGATCCGCGATCGGAACAACGCATCCGCTCGCGACAGGGAGCAGCCTTACAAAGACCTTCCCATTAGCAAAATATCCCTAGCCTAGTAATTTACCATTGTCAAAGTATGAATGTCGCATCCACAATAAAAGCTATTTTGCAAGAAAAGATCGGTGCAACCGTCGTTGAAATCGAAGATCGCAGCGATCTCCACAAACACCATCAAGGACGGATGAATGCACCTGTAGGTAGCGGTCATTACGATGCGATCGTTGTGGCTTCAGGCTTTACGGGCAAAACCATGATGCAGCAGCATCGAATGGTCTATGCTGCCTTAGAAGATCAAATGCAAACAACAATTCATGCGCTATCTCTTAAAACCTATACTCTTGAACAATGGAGTCAGCTCGATAATTAACACCAACACCTTGAATAATTAATTTGCGGGGATTTCGTAGGGGATAGCAATAATTAGATTTATAACTATGCCGAAAATCAATCGTCAAGCTGGACAGAATATCCGCGAACTAGCTTTAACTAGACGTATAAAATCCTCTGGGTATTTTATTTCTGCATTTTTTACATTTTTTCTAGCATTTTTAGTAATACTAAACTTTAGCTTTCCTCCAATTTTTTATTTATTTTTCATGGCTGTTGCTTTATTGTTAATCTTTAAGGGCACTTCGCTGTGGCAGAGAGCCAATCTTGCCGATCGGGGGGCTGAAGGTGAAGAAGATATTGCTCGATTGCTCGCTCAGCTAGAAAAAGATGGATGGCAAATTGAGTATGGTATTCGTCTGGGGAATACATTAAGCGATGTTGACATTTTTTGTGTTTCCCCAAGAGGAAAATTCTATGCTATCGATGTGAAATCCCATAAAGGTAGAGTTGTAGCCGATGGAGGAAAGCTATATAGGTATATGGGGAAGCACAAATATCACTTTGAGAAGGATTTTCTTGCACAAGTAATGAGGCAGGCTTTACAGGTAAGAAAGCATAAAGATTTAAATTTTGTGACTCCAATATTGGCATTTTCAAAGGCAAGCGTTGCAATTCAGTCTGGTAAATTGCAAAACGTATATGTAGTAGAAAAAGCAAAATTGATCTCACTTTTGCAATCTCTAGGTTAAAAGTAGAGAATGTACCAAATACATACTAAGTTTAAGAAATAATATTGCGGAAGATTGGTTAATGGAAAACAATATAGCCCCTACAAGCACCAACAAAGATGAAACCGATAAGGGTGGCAACCCGATCCTTTACAAGATGTTTAAGTGGATTGTAGTTAGACCGCTATTACACTTGTTTTATCAAGAGAAAATCTATGGGGCTGAAAATGTGCCCCTAACTAGCAATCTTATTGTGGTTAGTAACCATGCTAGTGACTTCGATCCGTTAATCGTTGGGAGTTGTATGGGTCGCCCTGTGGCATTTATGGCAAAGGAGGAGTTGTTTACCATCCCCGTGATCAGCCAAGCCATTCAAGCTTTTGGAGCTTATCCCGTCAAGCGGGGGGCAGGCGATCGCGCTGCCATTAGATCGGCGATCGATTCAATTAATAAGGGCTGGGCAACGGGGATTTTTTTGCAAGGTACAAGGACTCTGGATGGAAAGATCACCGATCCCAAGCTAGGGGCGGCGATGATTGCCGCTAAAACACAAGCGCCGTTTTTACCCGTAAGCGTTTGGGGAACGGAAACGATTTTTCCGAAGGGAGCAAAATTTCCAAAGTTATTTCAACCCGTCACCGTTAGAATCGGCGAGTTGATTCCCGCGCCTGATTCTAGCGATCGCGCTACCCTTGAAGCCTATACCCAAAAATGTGCGGATGCCATTAATGCCCTCCATGCCTTAGGTCGATAAAGCAGAAAATGGCGGCGCGAAGCGCCGCCATTTTCTGCTTGATAAAATCTAAAATGGCTACGCCATTTTGGGTTTTGGTATTAGTCGGGGGAATAGGCTAATAATGTGCCATTTTGCCCGATGACAAAACCGCGATCGTGGGAGAAGAAGTAAACCTGATAGAGGTTCGCGCCGACATTTGCCGCCGAGCGATCGCGCTTCCATGTCTTGCCACCATCTTCGCTATGGATCAAGCGGGAGCTACCACCCGAAATCCAAACATTATTTTCATCTTGATAGGCGAGATCCAATAGACCAAAGCCACCGCCTTCACGGGGAGTTTGCTTTTTCTCCCACTTGTCAAATTCGCCAACTTCACTAAACTGAACTTGACCGCCACGATTTAACATCCATAGACGGTTATCGGGGGTATAACCCATGTTCTGTACCCGACGGGAGCTATTGCGATTATGTTGAATCCAAGTTACATCCCCAGGTTGCCATGTTGAATAAAAATTACCATTTGCCGATATCGCAACATAACGACCATCGGCGCTACGGTTGAGATTGCGAGCATTACCTACGGCTTGCGTTACTAAAGCTTTCCAATTCTGTCCTGCATCTTGTGTCGAATAGATCGCCCCTAAATCTGTGACCATTTCCGCGGAGTTTTTACCTTGCGCGACGATCGCAAAGGGGTCGCCAGGCAACTTGGAGCTAAGTCCGATGCGCGACCAAGATTTACCGCCATCGGTGGTGTGGAGCAAGAGGGAGGGCTGTCCTGTAATCCACCCCTCTTTGCCAGAGAAACTAATGGATGAGAAGCGATAAATGCTGTCGCCGAGATCGAGTTTGCGCTCTTCCCAAGTTTTGCCACCGTCAATTGATTCGAGCAGGGTTGCCTCAGTACCAACTAACCAACCGTGATCGAGATCGTTTTTGTCAAACCAAAGATCGAGGGGTGTAATCGCCACTGGGAGATCGACCTTATGCCAATTGCCATGGTTGGCTGAGGCAATTGGCATTCCCATGCCCAATAATCCGCCGCAAATTAGGAATAGGCAGAGGGATAGAGAAGTAAGAAAGCGTTTTATGCTTTTATTCATAAAAATCTATAGAAAATTTGCAAATGAATTTGTAAGAAAATTTGTAAGAAACTATGCTAAAGGAGTGAATTAATCGAGGGCGTAAAGACTAATGAAGAAAATGACCGCTAGCGCCAGCGACCCAAAGATCAATAAATTTTTTTGTCCTGGGGTGAGTGTATTTACCCCAAATCCATAGCCTAGGTTTTCGGTAAAGCCAGAGGGTTTGGCAGCAACGCCAATATCGGCAAATGCTTTTTTCTTGGTATTGCAAACGGGACAACGCCAATCGTTAGGGATGTCTTCAAAGGCTGTGCCACTAGGAATATTTCGCTTAGCATCGCCTACGGATGGTTCGTATATGTAGCCACATACGCCACATTCATGACGATGTAGTTCCTCTTTTATATCTGGTATGTCTGGCGTATTTACTTCGGTATTTACTTCGGTATTGGCTTCTGTATCTACTTCAGTATTGGCTATTTCTATGTTTTCGGCTGCCGCATTGGTTAATTCGGGTTCCATAAATTTGATCGCCCGTAAAGCGATCGCTTGGTAATTCTGTTACAAATTATTACATCTTTTTGACATATCTTTCCCGACCTTGTGTTTCAAACAATCTTTGCCTTTATCGCCTGTATAGCTACAGTCACTTGAATGAGGAAAAATCAAACCCCAAGACTTGAATGGCGGCGCGAAGCGCCGCCATTCAAGTCTTGGGGTTTATGTCCTATATATACTTGGCGAAAGCTATATGAAACGAGGGCAATTGTCATACCAAAAGGGCTAATCCACCATCGTCAAAGCCCACAAATATTACGGCGATCGCATACACTAGTAACAAATCTTTACGCTACAAATATAAATCGCGCTCGAATGCCAGACCATACTCATATTCAAGTTAAGGGTGCAAGACAGCACAATCTTAAGAATGTCGATCTGACGATTCCGCGCGATCGCCTAATCGTGTTTACAGGTGTGTCTGGTTCGGGCAAGTCATCCCTCGCCTTTGACACAATATTTGCCGAGGGACAACGCCGCTATGTTGAGTCCCTGAGTGCCTATGCTCGACAGTTTCTCGGACAGGTCGATAAGCCCGATGTGGACTACATTGAGGGATTGAGTCCTGCGATTTCCATAGACCAAAAATCCACTTCCCATAATCCGCGCTCCACCGTCGGTACGGTTACCGAAATTTACGATTACCTGCGCTTGCTGTTTGGTCGCGCAGGTTCGCCGCATTGTCCCATTTGCGATCGCAATATAGCGCCACAGACCATCGATCGGATGGTGGACTCGATCATGGAATTAGGCGATCGTACGCGATTCCAATTACTAGCCCCCGTAATTCGCGGCAAAAAAGGAACCCACAAGAAGTTACTGGCGAGTTTGGCATCGGAAGGTTTCGGACGAGTGCGTATTGATGGAGAAGTCCGCGAACTTAGCGACAATATCGAACTGGATAAAAATAAACTCCATGATATTGAAATTGTCGTCGATCGCCTAATTCGCAAAGGTGATATCCAAGAAAGGCTGACCGATTCTCTCGCCACATGCTTGAAACGCGCCGAAGGAATTGCCATGGTAGAGATTCTCGATCGGACAGACTCCGATCGGGATCAAGGCAGCAACCTACTCACATTTTCCGAAAACTTTGCCTGTCCCGAACATGGCGCAGTCATGGAAGAACTCTCCCCAAGGATGTTCTCTTTTAACTCTCCCTATGGAGCTTGTCCTGCCTGTCATGGATTAGGTAGCATCAAAACCTTTAATCCCGAACTATTAGTTCCCGATCCCTCTCTGCCCGTTTATGCCGCGATCGCCCCTTGGGCAGACAAAACCCACACCTATTACATTTCCCTACTCGCAAGTGTCGGTGAATACGCAGGCTTTGAAATCACTACACCTTGGGAAAATCTATCCCAATCACAGATTGACATTATTCTCTATGGCACGACCGAAAAGATTTTAATTAAACCCGACTCACTTTATCGGGAGCGAACTGAGGGCTATTACAAGCGTTATGAAGGAGCAATCTCCATTCTCGAACAGCAGTATAAGGAAGCAGGCGAATCACAAAAACAGAAGCTAGAAAATTATCTAATCGAGCAGAACTGCTCGACCTGTGATGGAACTCGCCTCAAGCCTGAGTCCCTTGCCGTGCGGGTGGGTGGGTATAACATTGTGGAATTTGTCTCGGTTCCCATTGGCACTTGTCGCGATCGCCTCAAAAATTTAGAACTCGATGCGCGTACGCGACAAATTGGCGATCGGGTGTTACAGGAAATCGGAGCGAGATTACAATTCCTTCTCGATGTCGGCTTAGACTATCTCACCCTCGATCGCTCCACCATGTCCCTCTCTGGCGGCGAAGCTCAGCGCATCCGCTTAGCCACGCAAATTGGTTCGGGTTTAACGGGTGTACTTTACGTTCTCGACGAGCCGAGCATTGGACTGCACCAACGCGATAATTCCAGACTTCTGGCAACTCTAACAAAACTGCGCGATCTTGGAAATACATTGATCGTAGTCGAGCATGATGAGGAAACGATTCGGGCAGCGGATTATTTAGTCGATATCGGTCCTGGCGCGGGAGTGCATGGTGGGAGAGTTGTCGCCCAAGGCAGCGTCAAGGATATTGAGGAGCATCCCGAATCGCTTACAGGCGCTTACCTATCCAAAAAAAAGCAAATTTATACCCCTGCAGAACGACGTAAGGGCAATGGCAAATATCTGGAAATTTGCGATGCCCATCTCAATAATCTCCAACATATCAACGTCAAACTTCCCTTAGGAAAACTCGTTTGTATTACGGGTGTCTCAGGTTCGGGGAAATCCAGCCTCATCAATGACCTGCTCCATAATTCTCTCGACCATCATTTCTCCCGTAAAATCCCAGTTCCCATTGGTGTGGGAGAGGTGAAAGGACTTCAAGCCCTTGATAAATTCATCGTCATTGACCAATCGCCAATCGGACGTACCCCTCGTTCCAATCCCGCCACCTATACGGGGCTTTTTGATGTCATTCGGGAAACCTTTGCTCTGACCACTGCGGCGAAAACCAGAGGCTATAAAGCGGGACAATTTTCCTTTAATGTCAAGGGGGGGCGTTGCGAAGCCTGTTCGGGGCAGGGAGTAAATGTGATTTCGATGAACTTCTTGCCTGATGTCTATGTACAGTGTGATGTGTGTAAAGGAGCAAGGTACAATCGGGAAACTTTACAGGTTAAATACAAGGAAAAGACGATCGCTGATGTCCTTGATATGACCATCGAAGAATCGATGCACTTTTTTGAGAATATTCCCTCAGCACATACTAAATTGGGAATGCTGGTGGATGTGGGTTTGGGCTATGTCCGCTTAGGACAATCTGCCCCAACATTATCAGGTGGTGAAGCCCAACGGGTGAAACTGGCAACCGAACTAGCTCGCAGGGCTACGGGTAAAACTCTCTATCTCATCGATGAGCCTACTACGGGCTTAAGTTTCTATGACGTACATAAGCTACTGGATGTGATGCAACGTCTGGTGGATAAGGGTAATAGCATCATCACCATTGAGCATAATCTTGATGTGATTCGTTGTGCGGATTGGATCGTCGATCTCGGTCCCGAAGGTGGCGATCGCGGTGGTAAAATCATCGCCGAAGGAACGCCCGAACAGGTTGCTAAAGTCAAAAGTTCCTATACAGGCAAATATCTCAAGCAAGTTTTAGCAGAATATCCTCGCAGTATCTAGGTTGGGCACAAGTTTTGGGGTTTGATTCTCAGTCCTAAAACACTAAATAGGAAAGGGCAGCGCGAAGCGCTGCCCTTTCCTATTTAGAACTATAACTGCCGCCAACTGTATCAGGACATATAGATAATTCAAATAAAAACTACAGCTTCGACTTCGCTCAGCTAGCTTACACCGAGGGCTGAGCGAAGTCGAAGCCCGTCTACAAGTTATTTAAAACAACTATA
>NZ_LIRE01000053.1 GCF_001402795.1 Pseudanabaena sp. 'Roaring Creek' | reverse complement strand
CAAACTCTCCATGGTGTCTCTATCCTTTCAGAATCTCTTCCTACTTGCATAAAGCTCTTTTTCCTTTCGGATGGGTTTGACTTTTTTTTGCTTTTCGCTTATCCTGTCGGATAGCTGGTTATTTCTCAATAATCCAGTCTTTTATTCTCTTGACGAGGTTTATTGGTTTCTTAAAGCTCTCAAACTATTCTTTTGTCTAGGTTCCTTGCGCTTTTCCTTTCAGTTCGGGTTGCTTAGCTTTCGCTCCGCTTCCCTTCAGCGCTTTATTAAGTTACCAACCTTTCTTGCGTTTGTCAATACTTTCTCCCAAGTTTTATTCCCCTCCCCTGCTCATCTCGCTCAAAGCATTTGTGGGCATGCTTTGAGCGAAAGGAATGTTTCAATATATATTGCAACATACTTGAGGGGCTTTTAGATAAATTCAAACGACTACTTACTGATTATTGATTGACGATATAGGGGGAGGATACAGCTGGGATTTGCCCCGATCGCACAAGAGCTTGGTAGACAAAAGCTGCGACTTCGGCTCTCGTAGATGGTTGATTGGGGTTTAAGAGCTTGAGGCTGGGATAGTTAACAACCAAACGATTTTCGGTGGCGGCGGCAACACTGTTACGGGCGTAGGTGGGAATAGTACTCGCATCTGTGTAAGCTTGCAATGTTGCATCCGTAGACTTGACTGGTACATATCCCAATCCGTTAGCTAGGGATACTAGAATTTGCACGCGGGAAATATTTTCATTGGGACGGAATGTCGTGCTGGAATAGCCAGACATGAAACCTGTGGTGTAGGCTTTTTGAATAGCGGGGGCAGCCCAATTAGTTGAAGAGACATCAGTAAAAATGGTGTTACTCCGAACGGTTGGCTTGTTCATAGCTTGATTCAGAATGGCAGCAAATTGCGCTCTAGTAACGGGTTCATTAGGTCGAAAACTCCCGTCGGGAAATCCTTTGATAATATTTCTGCTAGCTAGCTCTTGAATAAAAGTTTGCGCCCAGTAGTTTGAGGGAACATCTTTAAACGTGACTTGTGTGGGAGTTGTGGGAGTTGTGGGGGAAGGAATTGGTGATGTTGCTTGGACAAGATCGACGGCTCCTTGCACTCGTTTAGGATCGACTTGATTGCCGATCGCAACGACGGTTACGCCAGAGGCATTGTTGATATCAGTTAATTTATTATTTTGAAAAATATTTTGACCTGGACTCGTAGTTGTACCGAGATCGACTGTGGGCTGACCCTTCCGATCTTTTAGGATCACTAATCCATTTTCTTGATTGTTAGCAATGAAATTATTGCGAAATGAAGGGGTGGAGAGATTTGAGACAACGATGCCCCCACGGTTATTAACAATGCGATTAGAAAGAACCGCTACCTGAGATTTTTGACCGATCGCCAAACCAAAGCCAGTGTTGTCGAAGGTATTGGACTGAATTTGTCCCGAACTTACACCAACGGCGGAAAGCCCGTTTGCACCATTTTTAGTAAAGATGTTATTGCTAACTGTGGCTGAAGTAACACCTGTTAGAAACACTCCGTCATGGTCAGAGTTAGCAAATGTGTTGTTGGTAATGATAACGTCCTGTGCTGACTCAACCCAGAGGGCATAACCTCTAGTATTTTTATTGGTAAGGGTAATGCCTTCAATGCGTGCGCCTTTTTCGGTCAACATAGAAACATTTTGACGCGCGAAGGTGGGACTGACGAAGCTGCCTCCTCCTGAGATAATAACTTCCTGCCCCTGATTGCTAGAATTCCCCCGTAAAGTAACTCCCGCTGGGATGAGCAAAGGAAATTGCTCGCCCGTTGCTGCCGAGTAGGTTCCAGAGGCTAATTGGATAGTTGCCCCACTCTGAGGATTTTTTTTGAGGGCGGCAGTTATGGATTGCAATGGTTGATCGGCGGATAACCCTGAGTTGTTATCTGAGCCATTGGGAGAGACAAAAATAATTGTGTTCGCTTGAGCGATTTGTAGGGAATTTAAGGAGCTTGAGCTTGATAAGTTGCTATTTTGAGCGATCGCTACTTCAGTTAGGGGGAAGATTTGAGATAGTCCAAAAGCAAAAAGAAATGTAAGTCTCAGAGATGTCTGTGAAAACAGCATAAATTTATCCTCTACAATTTATATAAGTCTCAACTTAAGTCTTGGATATGTCGAGCTTGACGCGAAGCACTTCAAATAGTTTCTTGAGGGGATTTGAGGCATAGCCCCAAAAACTCCAATTAAATATACAGCTAAGTTTTAACTTTGGTTTTGCATCGATCGAGGTATTTGTGAGTTCACTCCCTGTTCCATCCCATATCCACTACGAGCTTTTGCTTCAGCTATTAGAGCGCCAGACTTTGCCAGCCTTACACAATGAAATGAAGCAACCTCATCTAGCGGCAAAGATGAATGTTTCAAGAGAACATCTTCAGGCGGCGATTATTAACCTGCGAAAGGCTTTTGCTTTACAGAAACAGGTTGAAGATCTCTGCCAGTATCACGGTGTTCAAGTTTCGTATCGCTGGTCTTTAAGCGAATCAGAGCAAGAGATGGGCAAATCTTTAAAAGAAATTTCTAGCCCACCCCAAGCTCCATAGAAATCAAACCCCAAGAGGATAAGGTTGGCGCAAAGCGCCAACCTTATCCTCTTGGGGTTTGATTTTGCCCTAATCCCCATTCACAAAATATAGCTATAGCCATTGTAATTAAGATATAAAGCCCAAAATAGAGTTGCGGCGCTACGCGCCGCAACTCTATTTTGGG
>NZ_LIRE01000551.1 GCF_001402795.1 Pseudanabaena sp. 'Roaring Creek' | reverse complement strand
TACCAGCCTTCAGCAATATCGCCATACGATCGCGTCCAGACTTTGCGCTTCTATGGCTTTATCACTAGCCTGAGAATGCGCGTAGATATCAACTCAATAAATGAGAGCCAAATCCCAAACCTAGAGGCAGATGCATCTAGAACGGAAAGACTGACTGCTTTAAGGGATCTCGAATGGAAATCACCCCGAAAGCAAATTAGTTTCTATTTAAAAACTGCTCATATAGACTGGCAGCCGATTTTCGAGGTAAGCCTCTTGAATCGGTTGCCTTACTATCAGGTGAATTTACTACCCTATTTCACCGATAACATTAGCTTTGATACATCAAATGATTGTGTTATCGGCGCACGCATAACCGATGCGGGGTATGGACTCCTTGAGGGTACTGACCGAGTAACCCTTTATGGCAGTGTCCGCGAGGAAATCACCACATTGCCAACTGATAGCAAAGAAATTAGCTTTGCAACTCCTTACAGTTGGACGATTAACAGTGATTCTCA
>NZ_LIRE01000550.1 GCF_001402795.1 Pseudanabaena sp. 'Roaring Creek' | reverse complement strand
TTGCTATCACGATTATGTCTAGCAAGATATGCTCTTTCCCTCGATTATCTCGTGGATCTTCTACTCCCTCAAAGTGGCTCAGTAAACTTACTTCGATAGGGCTATTCATTGTGGCTTTATTTGTTTATTTTCTCCTAAATTTTATTACCTTTTTTATGCGGTTGCCCTGGATAGTAAGGAGGATATATCCCCTTATACTCTTTTCCTTAGTAAGGCAGCATCTAAAGTTTACCAAATTGGGGATAAAAAGTATATTGTAGAGTTTCTTTGTATGAATGGTCGTGATCATTTTTATGAATTTCTTTTGTATTCAAAGACAAACTATGGAATAGAAATTAAGATGCTTCCTTTATTGTCAAGAATCGGTGATAAAGAAGGAGGTGGAAATGATACTAATGGACAAACAGTTTGGATTTATAGAAGAATAACTAATGCAACTCCAAGATTCGATCCTGAAAGACTAATTTTAAAGGTTGATGCAGTTCATAACGGACAAGGGTATAAAACTGAATATGTTTTTGAGAATAATGAGTTTAAGCTTACAAAGTTCACTAAATTATCTATTCACATGAGAACAAATCCAGAAACTCAAAAATATGAACCAGTACAAGAATCTGAAGATATTTATCCATAGCGTGCCACTCTCATAATTGCGATCGCTAATCTTGTAAAGTACGTTGATAACATGTAACGCAACGGATTAGCGTTTAGTCGTGCAGAAAGCATTTGGGGAGCATCTCAATTAGGCACTGAGTAAAAATACTTAGGGGAATAGAAATAGCCATTGAGATAAGCGCACCGATGTTTCAAAACTTGAGCAACATTTTGCTGATTCCACTGAGCACCCGAAATCTTGACCCGACGACCAATCTGCTTAACCGCCGATTCAACAGAGCCAGAACCAATGGTTAGCCCCTGTTTCTGTAGATAACCATACTCAGGTATACGATGACGGTGATTGCGTAAATAAGCTAGAAAATTGATAGCTCGTTTGAATTTACAACCTGAAAATAAGACAATC
>NZ_LIRE01000052.1 GCF_001402795.1 Pseudanabaena sp. 'Roaring Creek' | reverse complement strand
TACCGCCCGCTACGCGGGCGGTATGCCCTCTGGCTTTGAGATTCCCAAAATGGCGTTGCCATTTTGGGAATTGGGATTATGCAGTTGGTGAGTGATTGCGATAAACTGTTGCTTGTTCTCTATTGCCCGAAGTTATAGATTCCTATTTCCATGCCAAATACCAAGCCAGATAACAAGCCAGATAACAAGCCAGATATTGAGCCAGATCCTAAACCAGATAGCAATATTACAATTCACCCAAGGGCGATCGTTCATCCCCATGCCAAGATTGGCGAGGGGACATCGATCGGGGCTGATGCTATTATTGACGAGTTTGTGGAGATCGGCGATCGCTGTGAGATCCGCGCTAGAGCAATTGTGACGGGACATACGAAAATTGGCAATGACAACCAAATTGGCTATGGGGCAATCGTGGGATCGGAGCCACAGGATACTTCCTACAAAGGTGCGATTAGTTTTGTAGAAATCGGCGATCGCAATATATTGCGGGAATATGTAACGGTAAATCGCGGCACAAAAGAAGGCTCGGCAACCAAAATCGGTAGCGATAATTTGTTATTTACAGGCGTACATATTGCCCATAACTGCGAGATCGGTAATCGCGTCATCATCGTCAACAATGTTTTACTCGCGGGCTATGTGGAAGTCCACGACCATGCCTTTATGGGAGGCGATTCGGTAGTACATCAATTTACGCGCATTGGCTCCTACGCTATGATTCGGGGACAAACTCGTCTGGGCATGGATGTCCCGCCCTACTGCATGGCGGTTGATACAAATATGGTCTTTGGGCTAAATCGCTTGGGCTTGCGCCGCAATGGATTTAACCACGAACGTCGCCGCGCCATTCTCTCAGCCTATGAAGTTATTTATAAGTCCAATCGCAATCGTTCCCAAGCGATCGAATTTTTAGAAACCGCACCCGAATTTATCGATAATCCCGATATTCAAATGTTCTGTAGGTTCATTAAAAATAGCCGTCGTGGTATTTGCAAACTCTATGAAAAAGGAGCAAGTCGCATTGAAGACGATCGCGAATAGCCTCAAACCCAAAGGATGAAGGTTGGTGCGAAGCACCAACCTTCATCCTTTGGGCATTAAGTTTGCTGAAAAATTTGCTGAATGGTGGTATGCAGTTTTTTTAGCTTGATCGGTTTAGACAGATATTCGTTCGCTCCTGCCTTCAGACATCTTTCGCGATCGACTTCCATTGCTAGGGCTGTGAGCGCAATGATTGGCGTTGCCGCAAATTTGGGATCGTTACGAATCAATCGAATTGCCTCTAGACCATCCATTTCTGGCATTTGAATATCCATGATGATAATGTCTGGGCAATGTTCTTGAGTCATGGCGACGGCTTCTTTGCCATTTTTAGCGATCGCAAGGCGGTATTTGAGCGCCAATAGGTAAGAACTAAAGGTTTGGATATTAGCTTCATTATCCTCCGCCAGTAACACTAGCGGCGCGATCGCATTTTCACGATTGGGATATTGTGGAAACGACGCATTTGTCAAGGATGCGGTCGCGTCCAAAGCATCGGACTGATAAATCTCATAGGGTAGCGCCACGGTAAAACAACTGCCCTTGCCAACTTCGCTCTCCACAAAGACCCGACCGCCATGCATCTCGGTAATCTGTTTAACTAGTGCAAGCCCTAACCCAGTACCTTCATAGCGGCGATTGAGGCTACTGCTGATCTGCACAAAGGGTTGAAAGATGCGAGTCAGATCGTGGGGAGAGATGCCAATTCCCGTATCCACAATTTGGAAGAGAATCATCGGCGCATTCATTTCTCTGACACTCTGGGGAATTGTCGCCGATCCCTGCCATCGCTCGTCCTGCCCAAAGGCAACGAGCAAACTAACCTTGCCTTCATTGGGAGTAAATTTAACTGCATTGGTGAGCAGATTGATTAGTACCTGTTTGATCCGTCGCTGCTCGACATTGATATTATGGATATTTTCAGGAATTTCACTAAAAACGCGAACTCCCTTATAGTGTGCCTGCTGTCTGATAAAGACAAGACTGGACTCACAGAGATTGCGAACTGACACTGGTTCGATATGGATTTCCATCATCCCCGATGAGATTTTTGATAGATCGAGAATGTCATTAATGAGGGAAAGGAGATGTTCGCCACTTGATGCGACCGTATTGATCGCCTTGACTTGCTTTTCGTTCATTAAACCAAAGACCTGCTCTCCCAAAGCTTCGGATAGTCCCAAAATAGAATTTAGCGGCGTGCGGAGTTCGTGGCTCATATTGGCAAGAAACTCGTCCTTCATTTTGGTGGCGCGCAGAAGTTCTTCATTGGCTTTGCGGATTTGTGCCTCGGTTTGCTTGCGAATCAATAGTTCGGTCTGAATCTGTTCGTATAGATGAGACTGTTGAATGGCGATCGCCACTTGATCGGCAATTTGTTCCAACAAGTCGATTTCCCATTCTTGCCATACATAGGGGCGATCGTTTTGGTACATGCCCAACAGCCCCCAGAGATTACCACTGACAAAGATGGGCGCGATCGCGTAAGCTCTGGCTTGAAACTGCTCCAGCAGCTCGATATGACAGGGCTGTAAACCCTCTTCATAAATATCCGTGACGATCATGTTTTCATAATTGGCAAATCGACCGCCTTGGGTCTCTTGGAGGTAAGTATCTTCCCAAACCTTATGCAAGTTATCGTCGACCAGTTTTACCCAGCCATCAGCAACAGATTCGACGATGAATTCGCCATTCCAATCGGATTGGAAACGATAAATGGCAGCCCGATCGAGATCGAGGGCTAGCCTCAACTCCTGTACGGCAATATTGAGAATATTAAGGACATTTAGGGGTTGGCGAATTGCTTGGATAATATGGAGGAGGACTTGTTTTTGCAAAGCCTGATGCTTCAAACGCAACTCGGCTTGTTTGCGATCGCTAATATCTTGTCTGATGCTCAAAGTACCGATCGGTTGATCGCTATCATCCTTGAGCACGGTCATTGCCATGGAAACAGGAAAGCGGGAACCATCTTTCCGAATATCGATCCATTCTTCGTCAATCAAGCCCTGCATCGCCATCGATATTAACGCCGTAAAGCCCGTACCCATATCTTGCCCTAAGACAGCGGTAGCCCTAGTCGCTTTCGCAAGTATTTCTTCGCGGTCGTGAAATATTTCAGGTGTAGCCCGACCAACTACTTCTTCCATACGGTAACCAAACATTTTCTCAGCACCAGCATTAAAAGTCTGGATAATGCCGTTCAAGTCCGTGGAAATAATGGCATAGTCAGTCCCATCGAGAATAGCGCGTTGTAATTTGTTAACCTGTGATAGCTCTTGCGTTCTCTCTTGAACCTTGATCTCTAGGGATTGGTTGAGTTGTTGCAGCACTTGCTCCGCTAGTTTGCGATCGCTAATATCCCGAATAATCCAGCAGAGCTGAAGCTCTTTATCCGCAGGATTAATATTTTTAGTAGCCGTAATTTCCGCAGGGAAAAGATTAGACTGAAAGGATTTCATCGTGATTTCCCAAGTCGTTTTCTCATAGTCTCGGGATACTAAATAACTGAGTTGACTATAGAAAAATTCTCTTTGGATAATAAAATCATCTAAAAAGCTGCCTAAAATATCACTGTAATGAATTTCCAACAGCTCTAAAACAACTTGATTTGCTTCGAGTATCTGTCCCGACTTATCGGTCACAAGGTAGCCATCGGGCGCAACGTCAAATAAATTCTGATAACGGATCTGGGCATACTCTCGCTGGCGGTGCTGGGAGATCAAGTCCTCCGTCGTAACCCGCAACTCCTCAATCGTACATTGCAACTCCTCACTGGTGACCTCTAGTAATTTATTGCGCTCCTCTAGCTCGACTTGCTGTCTTAAGAGTAGATCTTCAAATCGTTTGCGTTCTGCTAACTCATTTTGGACTTGTTGATAGGAGATCGCCTGTTGAATGGCAATCTCTAGATGGATGGACAACTGTTGTACTAATTGAATATCGGACTCTTCCCAAATCCTTGGAGCCCCACATTGGTGCACCACTAACAATCCCCATAAAGTTCGTTCTTTTAGTTTCGATAACAGAATTGGTACTACCAAATTTGCCCTTACTTGAAATCTTTCCAGCAATTGGATATGGCAATCGGTTAAATTTGCCGCATAAATATCACTAGCCGCGAAAATCTTTCCCTTGCAATAGTCACCACCGAGATTTTCCTGAAAGCAAGTATCGTCAATTCTCACCTCCAAGCTCGATCGCCAAGGGGTAACCACATCTTCCGCAACTACGACCCCGCCCATATCGGGTTGAAATTTATAGACAACTACCCGATCTGCTCCTAAAAATTGACGCACTTCTCGAACAATAGTATTGGAGATATCATCTAAATTTAGGAATTCGCGAACCCGCAGAGCAATTTCCGAAACCAATATCTGCTGTTTTTGCGATCGCTGCAACCGACGACTCAGGACAGTTTGCCTCAATACTTGTTTAATCACTATGACGAGAGATTTGGCAGTTAATTCCCCCTTGATCAAATAGTCAGATGCCCCCAACTTCATAGCTCTTACAGCCAGTTTTTCATCCCCCTGCCCTGTCAAAATGATCGCAGGAGTTTTTTCACCTGTCTCCTCTTGATGGATGATTTCGAGAAACTCCAAGCCATCCCCATCAGGGAGCCTGATATCAATGAGCATAATATCTGGCTTTTGCGATCGCCACAAATTGAGTCCTTCCTCTAGGCTTTCTGCTTCGATACAATTACAAAGAAGCTCTGGGTCTAATTGTAGATAGCGCAGATAAGTAGCACGATCGCTTTCAGAATCATCGACTATCAAAATATTTATAGCAGGCGGCGATATTTGATAAGTCATTCCAAGATTTCTATTTATTCCTTCTTTTATCCTTTCAACATATTACAACATTGCCCATTCTTTGGGTAAATAGTGTTAAGAGAAGGAGCTATATCCCTGATTCCCCTGAACTTTGGGAGAGAGAAATAAGATTTTACCGATTCTGAATAGGATGACTTAGTTATTTGTATTTAGGTGGTTTAGAACATAATTAAAAACCAAACCCTAAAGAGCATACTGCCCAATAATTAAGCGTTAAGCTCTTTAGGGTTTAACGCTTAATTATGCTTAGGAACTTGCTATTAATTAAAGTACCTGTGGCTTCGACTCCGCTCAACCTAAGTTAGATGAGCGGAGTCGAAGCTAGATAACTGAGTAGAATATTTTTTATCCGCAAAAGCTGCACCGCAGTTTTTAGACTGGGATTTTAATAATGCTGAGGTACTTAAAACACGATAAAGTGCGAAACTTATCCTTGGTGAATTGCAAATATTTGAGCTACGAGTTTGAAACAACGATCTTCAGGAAAATCTCCAAAGCCGTCTTCTTATTGGCAGATGAGGGATTACGTCTACCCACAGCGTTTTCTGATTGCTAAAGCATTTTTATGCACCCTAGTCTTTATCGGCACGATGCCCCTCCTTGCCGAGTTGCTCGGACGTGTCGCCCAAGCACTAGGGAAAGGAGATGTTAATGCGATTATCCAGATCGCTATTTTCACGGTAATTATGTTTGTATTTAGGGGATTGGGGCAGTACGGTCAGGATGCGATGATGGCGCAAGCCGCCCTCAATGCCGCGAGGGATTTGCGCGTGGATGTATATGCCCACTTGCAAACCCTCGATCTAGATTATTTTGCGGAATCACGCACGGGTGATTTATCCTATCGCTTAACTGAAGATGTCGATCGCATTGGCGAAGTTATTAGCAAGTTTTTTCATCAGTTCATCCCGTCAGTCCTGCAATTGATTTTTGTACTGGCGTATATGATCTATTTGAATTGGATTTTAACCCTCACGACCCTTGCCGTTGCTCCTTTAATTGCCATCTTAATCGCATGGTTTGGCGATCGTATGTTGAGCCTCAGTCGCCGCAGCCAAGATCAAGTTTCTAACCTCGCCGCCCTATTGTCGGAAATCTTTAGTGGAATTCGCCTCGTCCGCGCCTTTGCTACCGAGTCCTACGAAATTGACAGGTTTAAACAGGAATCCGAGCAAAATAGTCGTCGCAAATATGCCGCCGATCGCGTTAGAGCAATTCAATACCCCGTCGTTGGCTTTTTAGAAGCCGTAGGAATTTGCTTCCTGTTTTTATTAGGAGGTTGGTTAATTTCTAATAATTGGCTGAAGCCAGAACAGTTTGTTGCCTTTGGTGCGGGGGTCGCGCTCCTGATCGACCCAATTTCCAATACCACCAATAGTTACAACGAAATCAAACAAGCGGAAGCCTCCGTCGATCGCATTTTCGAGATTTTTAAAATTCACCCCGTCGTCACCGAAAAGCCCAATGCAATTGCTCTTCCTGAAATTACGGGCAAGGTTGAATATGTACAGGTGGGGTTCCATTACCAGAGCGATCGCCCCGTTCTTACCGATATCAATTTAGTCGCCAATCGGGGGGAAGCGATCGCCCTCGTCGGGGCTTCAGGCGCGGGTAAGTCCACGATGATGAATCTCTTAATGCGATTCCATGATGTGAGTTCGGGAAAGATTTTGATCGATGGCTACGACCTGCGCGATATCCAAATTAAGAGCTTGCGCCAACAGCTAGCCTTAGTTCCCCAAGAAAATATCCTCTTCTCAGGAACCGTTGCTTCTAATATTGCTTTTGGACAGAAGGATTACGATACCCAAGCCGTAGAAAATGCTGCCAGAATCGCCAATGCCCATAATTTCATTATGGAACTTCCCCAAGGTTACGACACATGGGTCGGCGAACGTGGCGTAAATTTATCTGGCGGTCAACGCCAACGCATTTCTATCGCTCGCGCCGTTCTCCATAATCCCAAAATCCTCATTCTCGATGAAGCAACATCAGCCCTTGATGCGGAGTCAGAGAGTCTCGTCCAAGAAGCCTTACAGCGGCTAATGCAAGGCAGAACGACTTTCATCATCGCGCACCGTTTGGCAACAATTAGAAATAGCGATCGCATTATCGTTTTAGAACAAGGTCACATCATCGAATCGGGAACCCATGACGAACTGCTGCAAAAGGCAGGGCGTTACGCTCAATTGCATTCACGTCAATTTGACATAGAGGTTTTCAAATGAGTGCATACCAATTTAAAAACCGCTATATCAATCACAGTAAGGCTTTTGGGTTTTCATTTTACCTAAGACAAAACGAAAACCGCTATACTATAAGCTAAAGGCTCTTCTTGTCATGCAATGCTAACTAGCTATGATCTTCATCAATCCTAAAATTGATTTTGCCTTCAAAAAAATCTTTGGCTCCGAAGATAGCAAAGATATTTTGATGAGTTTTCTCAACGCCCTGATTTACGAAGCACAGCCAGTAATTCAAGATTTAGAAATCCTCAATCCCTATCTTGCCCCAAAAATTCGAGGAGTGAAGGATACTTATCTCGATATCAAAGCCAAAATTAAGGATGTCGATAATAGCGATCGCACCGTAATTATCGAAATGCAAGTTTTAAATGTAGAGGGCTTTGAAAAGCGAATTTTATACAACGCTGCCAAGTCCTATTCTACTCAGCTAAACTCTGGACAAAGCTATAACTTGCTCAATCCAGTTATTGCCTTGACAATAACTGATTTTATGATGTTCTCGGAACTGGGCAACGTCATCTCAAGATTTATCCTCAAGGAAAAAGACTTTCTCATCGATTACCCGATTTATGACATCGAACTAATCTTTGTAGAATTACCAAAGTTTAAGAAGCAGTTATCAGAATTAGAAAATATTATTGATAAGTGGCTATTTTTTCTCAATCAAGCTAGATCGCTGTCTGAAGTTCCTGAGGTCATAGGCGCAGTTCCTGAAATCAAAAAAGCCTTTTACATCGCTAATCAAGCAAATCTTACCCTTGAGGAATTGGAGGATCAAGAAAAAAGTGAAATTTTTATCCAAGATCAGCGAGGTGCTGTGACTAAAGCTATACAACAGGGCTTGCAACAGGGCTTGCAGCAGGGCTTGCAGCAGGGCTTGCAGCAGGGCTTGCAACAGGGCTTGCAGCAGGGTTTGCAGCAGGGTTTGCAACAGGGCTTGCAGCAGGGCTTGCAGCAAAAATCAATG
The DNA here is from genome assembly GCF_001402795.1 of Pseudanabaena sp. 'Roaring Creek'. GTDB lineage: Bacteria > Cyanobacteriota > Cyanobacteriia > Pseudanabaenales > Pseudanabaenaceae > Pseudanabaena. The sequence goes on along the minus strand of NZ_LIRE01000052.1, from coordinate 286 downwards.
GAGATTGCGCGAAATATGTTGAATTTATGCGACGATCTCATGATTTCCCAAGCTACTGGTTTATCGCTGAAGGAGATAGAAGCTCTAAGGATGGCAAATTCTTAAATTTGGTTAGGTTGCTTTCCATCCAACAAAAATTCCTACAGCAATTCCCCATCAATCGAACCACAAAAAATTTGTTATAGCTGCCGTCACTTGATATAGGACAAATCAAACCCCAAGAATTTACTGTCGGTGCTTCGCACCGACAGTAAATTCTTGGGGTTTATGTCCTAGTACATTTGGC
>NZ_LIRE01000549.1 GCF_001402795.1 Pseudanabaena sp. 'Roaring Creek' | reverse complement strand
AACGACAGCATATTTAACCCCAGAGTCGATCGTTGTCGCCCCGCCAATTGCCGTGTCATTTAATATTTGCCGCATCGGCAAGCTTATGGTCATAAAAACAATGATTTTCAAGCCTCAAAACCCAAACTTGCCATAGAAATATCTTAGAGCAAATAATTGTCACTTATTTGTTATTAAATTTATACAAATGAGTATTTATACTTAATTAAGTTAACGTGTTTTCAAGGTTTCAGGATTTTGCTTGGCGCGTTGCGATATATTGAAGGGGTATCTCTGCCCGTTAGTTTAGTTGTCGTTATGCCAAAATGGTTTAATACTGCTGGTCCTTGTAAGGCTAATCTTCACTATATGTTGCCTTCGAGCGATCGTTTGCCTGAATTAGAGAAGTTGATTGCTCAAGAAAACTACTTTGTTATTCACGCGCCACGTCAGACAGGTAAAACTACAGCAATGTTGACCCTAGCGCAGGAACTCACAGCTAGTGGTGAATATACATCGGTAATGGTATCCGCAGAAGTGGGGTCAACCTTCCCCGATGAGCCTGAAAAAGCAGAACAAGTAATTTTAGCAGCATGGCGAGATGCGACTGATTTCTGGCTGCCCGACGAACTGAAACCACCCACCCAAGAGCTAAATCAGCTACAGCGTATTGGTAATTTTTTAAAGGTGTGGTCGGAGGCTTCATCAAGACCATTGGTAATATTCATAGATGAAATTGATTCTCTACAAAATCAAACTTTGATGACGGTATTACGACAGTTAAGGGATGGATTCCCACGGCGTCCACAGGGATTTCCACAGTCAGTTGCCTTGGTAGGTATGCGCGATGTGCGGGATTATAAATATGCTTCTGGGGGGAGCGATCGCCTAAATACCTCCAGCCCTTTTAATATCAAAGTGCGCTCCTTTACCTTGAGTAACTTTACCCTTGAGGATGTGAGAAAGCTCTACCAGCAGCATACGGATGCAACGGGACAAGTATTTACTCC
>NZ_LIRE01000548.1 GCF_001402795.1 Pseudanabaena sp. 'Roaring Creek' | reverse complement strand
CTGTTAAAAACTGGGATATCTTTGGATTGTCATCGGACATTTTTTTTTACCAGTTAGGTGGTTGAAATTAAACTGATTACAGAAAATCATAATCAAAACCTAAGGAGAGAAAGTTTAAGTAAACTTAAAACCTAGAAGAGCGTACCGCCCGCTTAGTGGGCGGTACGCTCTCTGGTTTTGGTTCTTAATTATGCTTAACTGCTTAACTAAAGGTATCGCTAAGCGTAGTATTTCCACTGGATGGAGTGGTAAAAGTATGATTCTGTCCGCTTTGCCAAACCGTATTTCCTTGGGAATCCAGCTTAACAAACTTGTATTCAAAAGCAGTCGAAGCAGGTAAAGAAACCGTCACACTCCAAATGGGATAATTTGAAGAAGAAAGCTTAATTCCTGAAGATGGCTCCCAATTACTCAATAACGGGCTATTACCCACGAGATAGATATTCTCACCTAGATTAGTACTAGCATTAACATTAAAGGTCACATTAGTTTGAGCCTTATCGCAAGCATAACGCTGACAAACTACATTAGGAGCATCTCCTTTCCCTTCGTTCATCGCCACCACCAGATTGATATACTCACCCATCGCCCAACTGAGAGGGCGCATTGACCGAGTAGCCGTACCAACTTGATAATTAGATGGTGTTGTTGTCTTCCAACCAGTGATACTCGCATCCTGATTCCAAATCTGTTCTGGAATGAATCCAGCCTCAGAGGAAAAGGCTTTGAGTGCTTGGTCGTAACTTTTTCCGATAGAACCATCACCCGACTTCGCGATTTCATAAATACCACGCTCAGCGGTAAATATAGGCCAAAGACGACCGCGAGTCAAATGATCCTGATTACTATTCTTATCGTTAAACACATCGCCACTATTTGTCTCTCCATAACCATCAAAGTTATAACGGAACCAAGCATCCCCTTTATCTGGTAGAGTTTGCTTGAGGATAGCATCGTATTCAGGAATAGTTTCGAGAATTGTCCAATCGTTCGGACTCATGGTTCCCATACGCACTAATTCAAGAAATCCACCATCAATGACATCACGCTGGTCATGCTTGCCACCACCATTACCAAAAGTAAGCTGATCGCCATCGTTAGGATTTTTGTTGTCCGTAAGGCGCACATAATACTTCTTATTACCTAGAGATCCATTGGTCGTAAATGTCCAATTAGCAACATTATTACGCCATCCATCGGCTATCTTGAGATAATACTTAGCAGCCTCTGGATCGTTTGCCTTAGTAGCTAAATCAGCAGCAGTTACTAAACCAGCAATCTCAGCAGCAATTGTGGAAGGAGAATATCCTGCCATTTCTTCCCATCGTTCCTGTCCAGTGTAAGGACCATTGTGAGCCAAGAATTCGGCTGCTAATTTGATTTTCGACCAAAGATCGGTACGGTTGAGTTTCCAAGCCAAAATAATGGGCATGGCAGTTTCATCCATCTGACTGCCATTCCACCAAATTTTGCCACTTACAAAGGTGTTTTGAGGAAATCTTCCAGCACGAGAATAGGGATTATCGCTATTGGTGGTTTGCATTTGCACGTTGAATAGATAATCTACGGCTTGATTAGCAGATGCTGTATCGCCTGCCGCAATTAACGAGCTAGCAAATTTGAATAAATCCCGCGACCAAACCAGATGATATCCACCTTGATTCGCATCGCCATTTCCCTCACCCCATGGTGTTCCTAGCCCAGCAATCATCGCTCCATTACTTTTGTCTTGGATCGTCTTGAGAGTCATAGCTGCCAGATAGTACTGATCGTCTGCTCGACCACCTTGATTCTTCAACCCTTGAGTATAGGTGAGCCAACCCTGAGTATAGGCTATCTCGGATTTCCCTAAGTCACTCGTCAGAGTGGCATTAGCAGCATTCATCGCATCAGTTTCACTACTACCAAAACCTAGGACGACATCAAAGGAAATGCTACTGGCATTATTACTACTAAAATCAACCCAACCCATTTGGGCAACGTTACCTTGATATGCGCCATCATATTGCCAGTTCATGGTCTTATCATTGCTACCACCAAAAAGATCGGTATATCCATCAGTTGTACCAACGAACCCATTAGATATCATTGCCACACCATTAACGGACTTCCAAGGTAAGGAAATACCTAATGCCGAGGCTGTTGAGTTAGGCTGAGAGGCAGCTAAAAAATTACGTCCATTAGCTGAAAGAGTTCTTGAGTTATCAGGTCCCGTCGAAGGAGTAATATTACAAGCTAGCGATTGATTGGAAGGGGTACCACTGCCACTGTTATTAATTGCAGGGTTATTGAGAAGATAGACATTGTAGTCTTTAACAGTTTTTCCAGCCTCCAAGGTCTCGAAGGTAACGCGTTGAATAACGGTTGGGCGATCGGGATCGGTAAAGAACTTTTTCGTAATCTTCCATCGATTATCGTCGTCGGTCGTGACTGCCTGCCATACCATCGATCGCTTATTAACTTGGGTAATTTGATGTTGCTTTTGCTTGCGCTCTTCATCTCCCCAAGTTTTCGCTGCATCGGTGATCAGGAATTGGAGATCGACATTCTGCACCGTATCCACGGTTGGATAAAAGACTTCCGTCAGAATACCCTCTCCACCAGTAAAATAGACATTGGATGCTTTACTGGTGGAAGTGCCCAGAAAATCCTTAGCTGAGGGAGCCCAAATAGAGGAAACTCCTGGAGCACAGGGGGAATTAGCGGCATCAGCCATACCCGTTCCTAAGAACAGGAAAGAGCATAGACAGATCAAACTAGCTAGTAGCCAGTATCTCATTTTGGGTTTGCTATTCATAAGTCACATTACTAATTGATAAAATCGATAAATTTGAGGTGAATACCTGATCGAAACTACAGGGCAAAGCCCTGAAAATGCGGCATCACAGGAAGAATCAAAGTGGGGATTGCTGTGCCAAGGGATTTAATACCAATTCACGAAAGTGTGACAACACTTTTGTGAATTAAAAACCAAACCCAGTAAGGGTTTGCAAAACACAAAATGGCTAAGCCATTTTGTGTTTTGGTATAATTAGGGTAAATTCTTCAAAGAGCTAATACTGGGGGCAAAGAAATACTCTCCACCCTT
>NZ_LIRE01000547.1 GCF_001402795.1 Pseudanabaena sp. 'Roaring Creek' | reverse complement strand
CAGCTATATATGCGAAAATAAAAATACCTGAAGATAAACGATCGAGCCATGCAGCAGTTACTTTACATCGAGATCCCGACACCTCAAGTTGCAGCCGTGAAAACATGGCTCCAGACTGAGTACCAACCTCCCTTTGGGAAAAAATCCGTTGCTAAGCATGGCTTTATCCTCGATCGCCAAAATCGTTCAGGGGCGATCGCGCAATTATCAGTATTTATCTGGACATTGCAGCGCACGACTTATCTAAAAATATTTCGCTGGTCAGAGGAGGTGATGGATGGGGAAAAGGATTTTCTCGACCATTTGACGAAAGCGGCGCGGCAAGCTTTTCCCTATGAGTTTAAACAGCCACCTGCGATCGCGCCAAATCAATCCATTTTTGAAGCCCTTGCTGAGGAATATCCGCTTACGGTTAAATTCTTTCAACGGATTCCCAATGGCGAATATGATCTCAATCGCGTCTACTGGTGGGAAAAGCGTTGGCGGGAAAGTGTTAAGAATCCTAAAACTCCCAAACAGGTAATTTTTGAGGATTCACAAGCTAATTCTGTAAAGCCAGATGTCAACCCAGAGGTAATCTATGACATCGTTTATCTGGGCGGAGCATTGGGCGCAATCCATGCGGCAATGATGGCAAAGTTAGGCTATCGCGTTTGCTTAGTGGAACGCATTCCCTTTGGGCGGATGAATCGGGAATGGAATATTTCTCGCGCCGAATTTCAGAATCTCATCAACTTTGGACTCTTCACTAAAGAAGAATTTGAAGCGATGATCACGGCAGAATATGTCGATGGCTTTAATAAGTTTTTTGATAGCAATAATCCAGCGCACCTAAAAGCTAAAGTGCTGCATACGCCTACGGTTTTAAATATTGCGATCGATACTAATCGTTTGTTAGAAATTTGTAGCAAAAAATTACATCAGTATGGCGCAGTAATTTGCGATCGCACTGAATTCCAGAAAGTCGTAATTAACGATCATGGTGCGACTATTTTCGCGAAGAATCTGGAAACCGATGCCGAGGTAATTCTCAATTCGCGCTTAGTAATTGATGCGATGGGATCGGCTTCCGCGATCGCACAACAAATTAATGCTGGTCAAGCCTTTGATAGCGTCTGTCCGACTGTGGGCGCAGTTCTCGAAGGTTTTGAGAAACAAGTATGGGATTCAAACTATGGCGATGTTCTGTTTAGTCATGGCGATATTTCGCGAGGCAGACAATTGATTTGGGAACTCTTTCCAGCCGAGAAAGATGAACTGACGATTTATCTATTCCATTATCACCAAGTCCATCCCGAAAACCCAGGGTCATTACTGGAAATGTATGAGGACTTTTTCACGATTTTGCCTGAATATCGTCGTTGTGATATGGAAAAGCTCGTATGGAAGAAGGCGACCTTTGGCTATATCACGGGACATTACAGCCTCAATGAAAATTCTAAGAAATGTGCCTTTGATCGAATTCTAGCGATCGGCGATGCTGCCTCATTACAATCACCCCTTGTCTTCACAGGCTTTGGTTCCCTCGTGCGCAATTTGCCCCGTCTTGCGACTTTGCTGGATACCGCTCTCAAGCATGATTTATTAAAAGCCGATGATCTGAGCCAGATTAATGCCTATCAAAGCAATATTGCGGTCACATGGCTGTTTTCTAAGGGAATGATGGTTCCGACGGGAATGCATTTGCCCCCTGAGCGAGTGAACTCGATGCTAAATACTTTCTTTGGATTGCTTGCCGATGAGCCACAACCTGTTAGCGATCGCTTTATCAAAGATCGTCTGGGATGGCTAATGTTCAATCGTCTTGCTCTCATTGCCGCTTTTAAAAATCCTCAGTTAATTCTCTGGATTTTGGAAATGGCTGGGATACAGGACTTGCTGAAATGGTTATCTAGTTATGGTGCATTTACCCGCAGTTCGTTAACTAATGCGCTTTTGGGTAGATGGTTGCCGCAGATTTTGCGTAGTTCTCAAACTTGGCTGGAACCGACTAATCCTCGCCTATGGCTGCGCTTGTTAAGTTGGAGCTATGCCATTAATTATTCCGTTGGCAAGCAAGATTCTTAAAAAGCAAAAGGGGAGTGGTGACGCTTCGCGTCACTACTCCCCTTTTGCTTTCTTTGGGTTTATACCAATTCACGAAAGTGTTATCACGCTTTTGTGAATTATAGCGACAGTCACTTGACTGAGGACAAATC
>NZ_LIRE01000546.1 GCF_001402795.1 Pseudanabaena sp. 'Roaring Creek' | reverse complement strand
ACGAGAGCCGCTTCTACGCCTTCACGTAAGGTAATTGCAAAAATTGGTAAGGCGGCACTAAAGTCCATAACTAACTTTTCCTAAAGATCCTAAGTAGTTCAGCAGTAGTTCTGCATAATTAAAAACCAAAGCCAGAGAGAGTACCGCCCGCTAAGCGGGCGGTACTCTCTTCTAGGTTTTACAGAAATTATCGATAAACATATCGATCAAACGAACCAAAAGGAAATTTTTGAAAGCGTTGCTTCGCAACGCTTTCAAAAATTTCCTTAATTTGGGTTTGAGCGCAAAGCGCTGTAAGTTTACTTATGCCTAGCTAACTAATTGTAACGCGAGGAAAAGATCGAAAAATCAAGGCAATTCAGCCCTTCTTGTCCTTGCGAACTTGCAAAACAAACGATCATAGAGTTTAATTTATAGTAGATAGCTCAACCATTAGATCCGTAAATGAAAATCTTTGTTTATCACACCCCTGAGTTAGTTCCGACTGAAGGGAGTCCAGACTGCGCGATCGCCGTTGATATTTTGCGAGCAACTACTACGATCGCCACAGCCCTTGCTGCGGGAGCCGAAGGAGTGCAAGTATTTTCCGATCTTGACGAGCTTTTACGGGTGAGCGAAGCGCATTCACCAGAATTACGGATTCGAGTCGGCGAGCGAGGGGGAAAGACAGTGGAAGGGTTTGATTTGGGAAATTCTCCCTTTGACTTTACACCTGATGTGGTAAAGGGCAAAAGGATCTTTATGAGTACCACCAATGGCACCCGATCGCTGCAAAAAGTCCAGAACGCTAAAGTAGTTTTGGCTTGCGCGATGATTAATCTCGGTTCGGTATTGAAATATTTGCGCGAAACAAAGCCTGAGACAGTTTGGATCGTCGGTTCTGGCTGGGAAGGTAGTTATTCCCTAGAGGATACGACCTGCGCGGGTGCGATCGCGGCTAACCTCGAAGACGAAGCTGATTTTGGTAACGATGAAGCGGTAGCGGCGGCAACGCTGTACAAAACATGGAAAGGCGAGGTGGAGGAGTTGTTTTATCAAGCTAGCCACGGTAAGCGCCTACTAAACCTCAATGGTGCGGAAGATATCGCCTACTGTGCCAAGCTTGATGTGGTTGATGTATTGCCAAAGCAATCTAGTGCAGGCTTGCTAGTTGCTGCCTAATTTGAATAGGGAATTTACTCAGTTTCAGCTACTATTGAAATTTTTGCTATCGCTGAGTAAGTCCCATTATCCAATTTATCCAAGCTAAGACAGTTTGAGATCTACGTTCGATAGTAGTTTTACTAAGTCCTAGATGTTCATCACTCATAATTTCGTTAACCCGATTTCGATTGGGCTGTTCACCCTCATCTAAATAAGTTTGCAAAGTTCTATTAAAAATTTTTCTTTCAATAATGCATTGGATAAGTGATAGATTTCGATTTCTGGCAGTTTTTCCCATAATCCGATACCCCTTTTCTGTCATTAAATAACAAACTCCTTGCTCCTTATTGCGTTGTTTTTCCAAAAGACCAAGATAAATTGCAGCATCGGCATAATAGCCAGCCTGTCGTATATTGAACGCGTAATTAATAGTTATATCTTCTTTTGAAAGTGAAGGATTAACACCATAAATTTGCATAAGTAAGTCCACTATTCTAGGAAAAACATCAGCCTGAGGAAATGGGACACCTGTAGGTTCGGGAGTAATTTTGATATGGGCAAGCATTTCTGTAACGTCTTCTAACTCAATATCATTTGAGCCTATCTGATATTTTTTTTGCTCTATTAATTGAATCGAATTATAGTTATTATCATCTTTAAATTGATAAATATAAAAGGAAAAAATATCATTAGAGTAAGACAGAAAAACTGGAATAACTTGTTTAGCAGTTTTGTTTGTCCAGAGTCTATAAGGATAATAAAGTTGACGAACCAAAAAGTCATCTACATCTTGATTTTTAGCCTCAATAATCACAAAAATATCTTCTCCTTCAAACCCTCCATCAATCTCACACTGAGAATTGTCTACATTGATTTGGTAATAAGTATCTTGTTGTGAATTGTTTATACAATAGCTAAACTTTCCAGTTGACATTCTTCCCGAAACTGTATATAAAACCTCTTGTCCAAAAAGGTCATTTATAATTCCACTATTATATGCACAAAGAATAGAAGCAGATTCTGAATAGATATTGGTTGGATTAAGAGTTTCAATACTCTCAGGAAAAGAAAATGCCTGTATATTTATAGATGAGTTATTGGGAATATCCTCATAACTTTTAAATCGCCCAATGACATAAGTTCCCCGTGAGTCAGGTTGAATCGTAAGATGATTTTGCTTAAAAATAGCGGGAAGTTGAATATAATGATCAAATTTTGTCATTAATCTCGCTTCTCGTTCTTTATTAATAGCTTTTGCAGAAATTTTACATATCCCTTTTTCGTTAATTTCTTCTAGAATATTGTGCTTATCAAATAATATTTCCCAAGCAGAATCATTCTTCGATTTATCTGACATCGTAATTACTAAAAACTAATATTTCATTTATTTTACCTCGACTAGTTCCAACAGAATTAATATGTCGAGTTGCCTTAACTTCATGCCATGTATAGTAATTCTTATCACTATAAAGATCTTTAATAAAATCTGTTGAAGAGTTACTAAGTAAAACTTTACACCCTTTATCAACTAATTCGTCGCATACTTCTCTAAGAAGACGTTGGTGATCTTTACCAAAGCCAGCTAGATCATATCCAGTAAAAGATGACGAATCAGATATGGGATCGTAGGGTGGATCGAAATATATAAAATCACCTTTTCTGGCTGTAGAAACTGCATCTTTAAAATCTTCATTTGTGATCTTAATATTATTCTGATTTAGGTACTTACTTATTGCTTTAATAACAGCTTCATCGGCAACTATAGGGTTTTTATTATCACCATAGGGAACATTGAATTGCCCTTGGCTATTGACCCGAAAAAGTCCATTAAAACATGTTTTATTTAGATAGATAATTCGCGCAGCTCTTTGGACATTACTTAGGCTTTCAAAGTCTGATTTACGATCTAACTCACGTAATTCATAGTAACGTTCTTTTGAAATATTCTTTTGATATTCTCTAGTAAGTTCCAGCAGCTCCTCAGGATTATCCCTAATTGTTTGATAACAATTAATCAGCTCTTTATTAGCATCATTAATAACTGCTTTTTTGGGCTGTAGATCAAAGAAAAATGCTCCAGCTCCAACAAATGGCTCAAAATAACTACTGGAAAAATCTTTAGGAATATATTGTCTTAAGATAGGTAATAGCTGCCTTTTACCACCAGCCCATTTGAGGAATGGACGCAAAATCAGATTATTATTTCTACGCCTAGATATCGTTTTTTCAGGCAGATATGTTTCAGTCATCGTTTTTTTTGCTGTACTCACAAAAAATCTCACATATTTTCAAAAGCAAGGGCTAATTAGCTTACAACAAAATCAATCTCTATTTGTGAATATTGTACGTTTTTGTGATTACTTTTAGGACAAAACATGATGATGAACATTTAACGATAACTTTACATTCCCAAATTATATGCCAACGCTGTATTTAGTGTGTGTTTTGTAAGATAGTTCTAGTAATTATTATGAAATTTGAGGCAGGTCTTCTTTGATTGAGATATCTGAAAAGTCTAAGAATAATATAGTCCTAGACTCGAATGATAATGAAGACTTGTATCATTGACTATTTAAATCGTGTTACAAGTGGATGGGATAAAATCTTATCCTCTTCAGACTGATAATAGCAGAAAGTTCCCTTTGAGGTAATTTGCTTAATGGATGCGATGGAACAGAATCCCAATTATCAAAAAGCTTATTTAGTTCTCGGTGGCGAAGGTTGGACATTGCGCGAATTCTATATCTCAGGAGATTTACAGCAATATATTCCCTATGGCGATCGTGTAGAGATTGTCACCCTTGAGCGATTTATCATGAAAGCCAATATGGGCAAGCTTTAAGCATCTTCCTCTATATCTAATAAATCAGAATCGATTTCCGTAAATGAATCTGACTCATAACTTAGTTGGTATAAAGATAATCTATCTTTGATATCTCTAGCTAATTGATCAAAAGTGATGCAAATTATTTTTTGAGAATCGATCAACACCTTATTTAATCGCCATTTAAGTCGATTTTTATCTATAGGTGACAGGAAAGACTCTCTACCGATTACTAGCATTCCATAAAAATTGATACTATAACTATCAAAAACAGCACGAAATTGGGCAATATTTCTAAAATCATCAAGCTTCCAAAACCAGTCAACAATTTGGCTAAAGCCATGCTCAAATCGAGGAGACCAATCAGACGTACTTCGCCCCTTTTCGACAAAAATACTATTTTTAGTAGCGTCTTCAAATTCAATAAAGCAGTAAGTCCCACTAACCGAGTCTCCAACAACCAGATCGGCACGAAAATCGCCAAAAACGGCAAATTCATGTTTAATTCTATCAAATCTCACTATTTCTGCTACATAAGAAGCAATAAATGCCGATAGATGTAAATTACTCCTAAAAAATGGTAATACATCTTGGGCTTCTCGAAGTTCTTCCTTATCTAGAAGCTTTTCAAACTCATTAAGTTCAGTAATACATCTTCTTACGTCAAAGTTGAAAGAATCAAGCGGTTTCAATTGTAAGTTCCTTCTTTGATATGGAGCCATACAATCTTTGTAGTCGATCATGATTGACAATATCAGTGACTATTATTTCATCGTCTTGACACTGAAAAATCAATCGATACTTTAAGCCTGCTCTTGCGAGGAAATAATTCTCCTTTAAATGCAACTTATGTACTTGTAGTGACGTATTAAAAGGAAAAGTCGCTAAGGATTCGATCGTTTTGATAACTCTCAAATAATCTTGTTTTTGCAAGCTGTCCAGACTTATTTGGGCTTTGTCGAGTAATACAACTTTATTTGACATGGCTAGATACTCCTAAGTCGTATCAATAAAACTATAAAACCTGAAGTTTTATCTAAGTTTTTTAGGTCTAACACTTGGTTAGCATAAAAATTCTATCATGAACCCTGAAAATGCTCATTGCTGTAACCCCCCAAATATGAGTGGCGGCGCGAAGCGCCGCCACTCATATAGCTGCCGCCAACTGTATCAGGACATAAAACCCCAAAGAGAGTTGCCGCGCGGAGCGCGGCAACTCTCTTTGGGGTTTTGATTTTGTCCTAACAAAACTGGCGGCAGCTATATTTGGGGGTTTGAAGTACATTTCAAGAATTCTATAGATAATTCAAATAAAAACTACAGCTTCGACTTCGCTCAGCTAGCTTACACCGAGGGCTGAGCGAAGTCGAAGCCCGTCTACAAGTTATTTAAAACAACTATA
>NZ_LIRE01000545.1 GCF_001402795.1 Pseudanabaena sp. 'Roaring Creek' | reverse complement strand
AGATTAAAGTCATTCATGGTATCAGATTTCTGATACAGTGCTTGCGCTAGGTAGAAAATCTAATAAGTAGTTCGGCATAATTAAAAACCAAAACCAGCGAGCATACCGCCCGCTATGCGGGCGGTATGCTCTTCTAGGTTTTAAGTTTACTTATGCCTAGCTACTTATCATATTTCCCCAAAACATTGCGGCAATTTCAGACTTATTTGGAAACTGCTATATGCCAGCATCGCTCGTTCGAGTCTTTACCGTAGCTCTAGTCCCTTTAGTCGCCAATCTATCACTGGGTTTGGCGCAATCATTGGCTCAGGTCAGTGAATATTGCCAATTTGATAACGAGGCGATCGCCAATAAAGACAAATTGCGGTCGGCAGCTTTTCAAGATCCCACCAATCAAGCAGCGATCGCCGAATATCAAGCGATCGTCAAGCAACATACGCAAGCTCTCCAAATCTGCCGTCAAAAATCTTGGCTGAAAACTCAAGGTGTCTGGCTGCGTCTCTATCCCTGCGATCTGCAATCGGGAAAACTCGATGAAGTGATGGATCGGATCATCAATCGAGGTTACAACCAAGTATTTATCGAGGTTTTTTCGGAAGGGAAAATCCTCTTGCCTCGTTCGGGAAATATCACAGCTTGGGAATCGCTGGTCGATGCGGATCGATACCAGAATGCAGATTTGTTACAACTGGCGATCGATAAAGGAAGAGAACGCGGACTGAATGTTCGGGCTTGGATATTTACGATGAACTTCAGTACCGCTTACGCCCGAGGAGTCGATCTTAATGGATTGCCCAAGCTAACGGTGGCGAGACAAAATGCGATCGCTCGCAATGCCAATGGCGATACGACAATGTCCATAGTAGAGAACTTAGGAAAAAATCCTGAAGGTGAAGTTCCCACTACCAATCAGCTATTTATCGATCCCTATAATTATCAAGCTCAGAACGATTTATACCTAGCGGTGCATGAAGTGCTCAAGCGCCACCCCGACGGAGTAGTATTTGACTATGTGCGTTATAAGCGTGGTGCAGGTGCGGCTTCGGTAGTCAGTAATGTGCGCTACCTCTGGATCTATGGCTCTGCTTCATTACAGGCTCTCCGCGATCGCGCCGAGAATTTTCAAGGCAGGGAACTGATCGACCGATTTCTCAAGCAAGGCTACGTGACTCCCACGGATTTACAAGCATTAAAAAAGCTCTATCCCCAAGAATCAGAGCCGCTCTGGCAAGGTCGTCAACCCTCAACTCTACCCAATCCTGCGATCGCCTATTGGCAGAGCGAACTTTGGCGGCTAGCGGTGGGACATGCGTTTATCGGCGTGACCTACTATCTCGGCATTGTCTCCAAACCTGTCTTTCGCGCAGGAATTCCCGCCAGTATTGCGTTTTTCTCCGATGGCAATCAACCTGTGGGAGAGGGTTTTGACTCGCGAATGCAACCTTGGCATTTGTTTACCAACGACTACGAGTGGCAACCAATGGCTTATGCGGTCTGTGGCAAACCCGATTGCATTGTGAATCAAGTCCTCAAGGTTGCTCAATACGCACCTAATGGAACCAAGATCGCCCCGATTTTAGTTGGGCAATGGAACGTACCCTCCGCCAATCGCCCATCCTTAGAAGCTCAAATGCAAGCCATTCATACTGCCATACCTGCAATTAATTCCCTCAGCCATTTTGCCTTTGGTTGGCAACTCCAAGAAGCCACTTTTTCGCGATCGCGTCAATTTTGCAAACTGTAGATCTTTTTGTAAGTAGTTAAGCAT
>NZ_LIRE01000544.1 GCF_001402795.1 Pseudanabaena sp. 'Roaring Creek' | reverse complement strand
AGGAAAAATCAAACCCCAAGAATTGACTGGCGGCGCTTCGCGCCGCCAGTCAATTCTTGGGGTTTATGTCCTAGTACATTTGGCGATAGCTATATTTGCTATTCTTTTGATGCAAAGCAATTAAGCTGAATATTGATTATGGTGACAATTATGGATGGCGGTGTTTACGTTTTTTTCTTAGCTACCACTTTAATCATCTTATTTAGCCTCGAAACTAGCATTAAGCGCCTTGAGCGCAGGATGAAACGCATTGATTATGCTCTCAGCTTAATCCTCAATCGAATGGAAATAGAAATTCCATCCCAACTTTCAGAACGGGTTAAACAGATTGCACTCGACCCCTCCCGCAAAATTGAAGCAATTAAGATTTATCGTGAAGAAAATCGCTCAAGTCTTCTCGAAGCTAAAGAAGCTATCGAAAACTTTATAGAGCGAAATCAAAATTGACGATGTTTTGTCTTTAAATCGGGCAAGACAATTCACCCACTTTACGGGAAAAGAGCATGTTTTCCCGATAATCAACGGGGCAATCGATAACGGCGGGAACATCCTGCCATAGGGCTTCTTTGAGAATGGGAATCAACTCGATCGCGGAAGTTACTCGATACCCTTTGAGCCCCATACTTTCCGCAAGCTTTACAAAATCGGGATTGCCAAACTTGATAAAAGCCGATCGCCCATAGTGGATCTGTTGCTTCCATTCAATCAAGCCATAACCACCGTCATTAAAAATCAGCGTAACAAAAGGCGTACCGATCCGCGTGGCAGTCTCTAGTTCCTGCATATTCATCATGAAACCGCCATCACCCGTTACCGCTACGATCTTGCGATGGGGATGCACTAGCTTGGCGGCGATCGCTCCAGGAATCGCAATTCCCATCGCGGCGAATCCATTGGAGATAATGCAAGTATTCGGGCGATCGCAATGGTAATGACGCGCCATCCACATTTTATGTGCACCCACATCAGAAATCACCACATCCTCGGCAGCCATCACTTGGCGAAGATCGTAGACGATTTTTTGCGGTTTAATGGGAAATCCTTCGTCATGGGCGTACTGTTCGTAGGTGGCAAGAATTTGCGGACGCAAATCGATCGCATGGGGTGAAGGCATTCCCGTGCGATCGCAACGATGCATAATCTCCACCAAGGAATCGGAAATATCGCCAACAATTTCTACCTGTGGCATATAACTGCTATCAACTTCCGCTGGTAACTCAGCAATGTGAATAATGGGAATTGTGCCTTTAGGATTCCATTTTTTGGGAGCGTACTCAATTAAGTCATAACCAACAGCGATCGCTAAGTCCGTTTCATCAAAAGCACAATTAATAATATCCCTTTGCTGTAAACCCAGCGACCAGAGAGCCAAAGGATGGCGATAAGGAATTACGCCTTTCCCCATAAAGGTATTTGCTACAGGGATATTTAAGCGGGTGGCAAAATCCGTTAGCGCTTGGCTAGCACCAGAACGAATTGCCCCATTACCCACCAAAATGAGCGGATTTTTAGACTGGGCGATCAAGATCGCCGCTTCGGAAAGACTGCGATAGGAGGCATACATTGCGTTGCGATCGCTTTTGATCAAGAGCGGTTGCCCTGTAACTTCCATATCCGCAATATTTTCTGGTAAATCAATATGTACGGCTCCTGGCTTCTCTGACTTGGCAAGCTTAAAAGCTTTACGAATAATTTCTGGGGTAATACTTGGGCGCACAATTTGAGCATTCCATTTGGTCACAGGCTCAAACATGGCGACTAAATCGAGGTATTGATGGGAATTGGTATGCATCCGATCGGTTCCCACTTGTCCCGTAATCGCGATCAATGGCGCACAATCCAAGTTGGCATCAGCAACCCCTGTCATCAGATTAGTGGCTCCAGGACCAAGGGTCGATAGACAGACTCCAGGTTTACCCGTCAGTCGTCCATACACATCTGCCATAAACGCTGCCCCCTGTTCATGGCGGGTAGTAATGAACTTAATTGATGAATTCTCAAGAGCATTGAGAACCGCCATATTCTCTTCTCCAGGGAGTCCGAAAATATATTCCACTCCTTCATTTTCTAGACATTTAACTAATAATTCTGCGGTATTCATTGTTTTACCTGATTTTACCTAACTGGTTTTACCTAACTGGTTTTACCTAAAATATATGGAATGAACTCTAGGCGATCGCAATAGTTTTAATATTCACAAATTCGCGAATCCCTTCGATACCCAACTCTCGACCAAAGCCCGATCGCTTAATCCCACCAAAAGGAAGTCGAGGATCGGACTTAACCATACTATTCACAAAGACTGAACCCGCTTCAATTTGAGCGATCGCTAGTTCTATTTCCCGTTCGTCCTTAGTCCAAACACTTGCCCCCAGACCAAAGTTAGTGCTATTGGCAAGGGCGATCGCCTCCCTAATATTTTTGACGCGAAATACTGACGCAACGGGACCAAAAAATTCTTCTTGATAGGGCGGCGCACCTAGGGGAATATCTACCAAAATTGTCGGGGCATAAAAATTTCCCTCCTGTTTAATGCGATATCCACCTACCAAAACCTTAGCACCCGCATTTAAAGTCGCTTTCACCAGTCCATCCAATTCTTGCAAAATTTGTGGTGTAGCTAAGGGACCCACATCTGTTGCCGCTTGCATGGGATCGCCCACCTTCAAAGCCCTAAATTTCTCCACAAACTTAGCAATAAATTGATCGGCGATCGCTTCTTCGAGAATGAAGCGCTTGGCGGCAATGCAGGTCTGCCCATTATTCATTACCCTCGCAGTTACACCTGTAGCCACCGCAAGATCGAGATCGGCGGTTTTGAGAACGATAAATGGATCGCTGCCACCTAGTTCCAAAACTACTTTTTTGAGATGATGTCCTGCGATCGCAGCGAGGCTTTGTCCAGCAGGTTCACTCCCCGTTAAAGTAGCAGCTTTTATCCTCGGATCGGCAACCAGATTCGCCACTCGCTCCGCACCAATGAGTAGAGTTTGAAAAGCCCCATCGGGCAAGCCCACTGCATGGAAGATTTCCGCGATCGCCAAAGCGCATTGGGGTACATTGGAAGCATGTTTTAACAGCCCCACATTGCCCGCCATCAAGCAGGGTACGGCAAAGCGAAACACTTGCCAAAAGGGAAAGTTCCAAGGCATCACCGCCAAAATAATCCCTAGAGGTTGGTAGCGAATTAGGGCTTGACTAGCATCGATCGTGACAGGTGTGTCAGCTAAAAATTGCGGAGCATATTCGGCATAAAACCGACAGAGATGCGCACATTTCTCAACTTCCGCGATCGCACTTTTGAGGGTTTTTCCCATCTCAAGGGTGATGATAATCCCAAATTCCGTTTTTTTTGTCTCAAGAATATCTGCAACTCGATACATCCATTGAGCGCGTTCGGCAAAACTGGTGTACTTGTAGGTCGCAAAGGTGCGATCGGCAAGGGCGAGTTTATGCTCGATTTCCCCATCTGTTAAAGGCGTAAAGGTCTTTAATACCTCTCCCGTTACAGGATTGATTGATGCGATCGCCACGATCTTTCCTCCATTCCTGAAAATCTATAACCAGCTCAAGATGCACTTCAATAAACCATTTGGCAAGAACCATTTGGTAAGAACCATTTAAGATTGCTATAGGTAAGATCTTAATCCTTGCGATCGCCAAATCCACCGATAATTCAACTTAATTTATGATTCATAAGTAAGTGGGCTTAATTAAATATAAAACCCTAAAACCTGCGACGCACGCTGCGCGTGCGCCGCAGGTTTTAGGGTTTTAATTATGCTGAGGTACTTAACGAAGTAATAGCAAATAGCTTAAGGTTCCATTAAGGCAATGTTAACTTATCTGTTAGACTAAATACTCAGATTAAAATCATGTTTACACCATTTAATTAATGAGAAATAATTACATCTTCATTGACTATGAAAATGTTCAGAATATAGATTTAACTTTTCTAAAAGAGAAAAGCTTTTATATCAAAATATTTATCGGTACAAACCAAACCAAAATCCCTATTGATTTAGTTTTAAAATCTCAAGCATTAGGCAACCAAGTCGAATGGATTCAAATTAATGGCAACGGCAAAAATGCTCTTGATTTCCATATTGCTTTTGAATTAGGAAAATTAGTTGAAAAAGAAGCAAAATCATTTTTTCATATAATTTCTAAAGACACGGGATATGATCCTTTGATTAGCTATATGAAATCACAAAAAATATTTTGTAAGCGTAGTGAAGATATTGGATCACTCATAAAATCTCTACAAACAGGCTTGCAATCAGTTGTACCTCCTCAAAAAAATTCATCAACCGATCAAATACCCACACAAACCGATCTCGAATCGCGATCACTAAACAAGCAGATCGATCAACGTGACAATCAATATGATCAAGTAGTTAAAAGGCTTTCTTTAGTCAATAAAGTCAAACGACCAAAATCAGAATCATCCTTAAAAAATCATATCAAATCACAATTAGGACTAAAAGAGCAGACACCTATAGTAAATAAAATTTACCAACAATTAATCAGCACACAAAAAATATCTTTAGATCGATCAAATAAAATCATTTACAATTTTTAATAATCATTTATAAAAGG
>NZ_LIRE01000543.1 GCF_001402795.1 Pseudanabaena sp. 'Roaring Creek' | reverse complement strand
TATATTTAATTAAGCCCACTTACTTATATAGCAATAAAAAAGATAATAGGACAAATCAAACCCTAAAAGACAAGTTACGGTGCTTCGCCGTAACTTGTCTTTTAGGGTTTACATTCTAAATAACTCTTTCGTTACGATAGATAAAAAAGAAATTATTTATAAATACTAAATATAAATACTAAATATAAATACTAAATATAAATACTAAATATAAATACTAAATATAAACACCACAGATAAATACTGCGTATAAATACCACAGATAAATACTGCGTATAAATACTCACTTAGATTAAAAATAAAGCATTTTTATTCTTTTTTATATTTTCTTAATTATTAAAGAGTTTGATTTCTATTTGTAAATATCCTAAAAAGATTGTTAGCAAAGCATTACAGAAGTCAGTTAAGACATTATTAAATTCAAATGGAGGTGGGGATCGCTGAAATAGCCTCCAAGAATGAACTTGAGCGCAATTTATCCTCAATTATCAACCTGACATAATTTAATTATTAATAGATTTTTATATTAAGTTTGGCAAAGTCAAACTAAGACCTATGAACTCTTCAGACAATTCGGTTACAGCTTGTCGATTGTGTCAACATTACAGTCCTGAAGGTCGGAGAGGGGGATTTTGTGGAAAATTAGATGTTCCTGTAAGCCCATCTTGGGAGGCATGTAGCTTAGCGGCTCATCCCTTTGAACCGTCATGGCAATCGATGAACAATTTCAATGCACTTTTGCATGATTCATTGCATGATTCATTGCATGAAAAGATTGAGATAAGCTGCGAAGAAATGACCGATCTCCAAAATATACAAGGTCAAATGCATGGTCAGGTGCACGGTCAAGTGCACAGTCAAAATATTCACGAGCGATCGCTTAGCTTGTCAGACTATTAGGATCAGTAATTAAATCGATAATCGTTTATCTTCTTGTTTACATTTTTTAGATATTCAATCAAATATTCACTGCTGAATCAAGTCAGGAATCAGTATCTTTATCGGATAAATCTTTTAAATCTTTTTTAGAAATACCAAATATTCAATATTTAAAATATGTAAGATTACTGACATATAAAATTACTAAATCATTCGTGATATTTATCATTCAGCTAAGTAAGTAGGCTTAATTAAATATAAAACCCTAAAACCTACGGCGCACGCTGCGCTTGTACCGCAGATTTTAATTCTGGATTTTAATTATGCTCAGGAAATTATGAGAAAAATAGGGCATCGACTTCAGTTAACCAACGTATCCCGACTGCTAAGTCACACCACAATAAACTTACGCTCGTAAATTTACTGTGATATTCTTTATTAATTAAGAATTTGTAAACCTAATTTTCACAGGTTAAACGTGTTAGCAAGGGTTTGGAGTGCAGCAATTTTAGGGATCGATGCCATCCAAGTGGGAGTGGAGGTAGATGTATCGGGAGGACTGCCTGGAATCACTTTAGTTGGATTACCAGATACCGCAGTTCAAGAAAGCCGCGAACGAGTAAAAGCAGCTATCAAAAATGCAGGTTTCGCCTTCCCAATGCGAAAGATTGTTATCAATTTAACCCCTGCCGATCTTCGCAAGGAGGGACCAATTTTCGATCTCCCAATTAGTATTGGCATCCTTGCCGCTTCGGAACAGGTTAATCCCCAATTATTAGGAGATTATCTATTCTTGGGCGAGGTTTCCCTTGATGGTTCGCTACGTCCAGTCTCAGGGGTCCTACCGATCGCTGCCGCCGCCCAACGTTTGGGGATGATGGGGATCGTCGTACCCAAGGAAAATGCCCAAGAAGCAGCCTTAGTTAAGGGAATAGCTGTATATGGTCTACAAAGTATTACTGAAGTTGGCGATTTCTTAGCTAATCCCAACAAATATGAGCCAGTGGTCATCGATTCTGAACTGAAATGGCATGACAGCGACTTTAAGCTCGATCTGAAAGATGTTAAGGGACAGCAACATGCCCGCCGCGCTCTCGAAATAGCCGCTGCTGGTGGACATAATCTCATTTTTGTCGGGCCTCCAGGATCGGGGAAAACCCTTTTAGCAAGACGATTGCCCAGCATTCTGCCCAAAATGAACTTTGATGAAGCCCTAGAAGTGACCAGAATTCACTCTGTCGCGGGACTATTAAAAGGTAAAGGACTTGTCAGCGATCGCCCCTTTCGCAGCCCTCACCATTCCGCCTCAGGTCCATCCCTAGTCGGTGGCGGCAGCTTTCCCCGTCCTGGAGAAATTACCCTTGCCACGAACGGAGTACTTTTTCTGGACGAGCTAACAGAATTTAAGCGGGATGTCCTAGAATTTTTGCGCCAGCCTCTAGAGGATGGATTTGTCAGTATTTCCCGTACCCGTCAATCGGTTACCTTCCCGGCGCAATTTACATTGATCGCTAGTACCAACCCTTGCCAGTGCGGATATTATGGCGACTCGGTGCAGCCCTGTACTTGTACGCCACGACAGCGCGAACAATACTGGGCAAAGCTCTCTGGGCCTCTAATGGATCGCATCGATCTACAGGTAACAGTTGCTCGGCTCAAACCCGAAGAAATGACGCGATCGCCTGAAGGGGAGGGCTCCAGTGCGGTTAAAGAGAGAGTACAAGCATCGCGCAAAATTCAACAGAGTCGGTTTCAGCAAGAAATAAAAATCAACTGTAACGCCCAGATGCAATCTAGACATTTACGCCAATGGTGCGTACTGGATCATTCTTCTCGGGAGCTTTTAGAAACCGCCATTAAGCGTTTGGGTTTATCAGCCAGAGCTACAGACAGGATCCTCAAAGTATCCCGAACGATCGCCGATCTCGCCCATGCCGAAAACATTCAGCTTGCCCATGTCGCGGAAGCGGTTCAATACCGTACCCTTGATCGAGTTACTTAAAAATAACGTGAGTTCGGGATAATTTGAAACAGCTTGTAAGAAAGGGTTTGAGTTGCAAACCCTTTCTTACAGCCCAAAAGTAAAAGCCTTGCTAAGCAAGGCTTTTACTTTTGGGCTTTTCTTTTGGGCTTTTATAGCTG
>NZ_LIRE01000542.1 GCF_001402795.1 Pseudanabaena sp. 'Roaring Creek' | reverse complement strand
GGCTATAGCTATATTGCAAAAACCAGTAAGGGTTTTTAAAGCTCAAAATGGCTATGCCATTTTAAGCTTTGCTATAAGAATTTAGAATTAATTTTTTAAGGTAAAAATCCTATTAATGACATCTTCAACCACGCGATCGGGGGTTGATGCACCTGAAGTTACCCCAATGCTGATTTTGCCTGTGGGCAACCAATTGACAGATTGCTCTATTTCTTTACCTAGGGGCTTATGCTCGATCGCTTCAGCCGATAGAATCCGATGCACGTCATCAATGTGGTAGGAAGGAAGATTGCGCTTGATCGCAATTTCCTGTAAGTGGGTCGTGTTGGATGAATTATAACCACCAATGACGATCATCAAATCGAGATCCTCCTCGACAATTTCAAACATCGCATCTTGACGCTCTTGAGTAGCATCACAGATCGTATTAAAAGCCAGAAAATGTTCATTAACATTTTCCACGCCATATTTTTGCATCATCGTCTTTTCAAACAACTTGCCAATCGCTTCCGTTTCACCTTTAAGCATAGTTGTTTGATTCGCGACTCCCACTCTTTCGAGGTCGCGATCGGGATCGAAACCTGCGGAGATCGCCTTGCTAAACTTGCTGAGAAACTCTTGACGATCTCCTCCCTTGAGCATGTAATTAGTCACATACTCAGCTTCTTTCATATTTAGTACGACTAGATAGCGCTTGGCATAGGAACTGGTCGCGATCGTTTCCTCATGGTTATACTTGCCATGAACGATAGAAGTGAAATCCGCTTTTTTATGCTTCTCAACACGGTTCCATACTTTAGACACCCAAGGGCAGGTCGTATCGACGATCTTACTACCGAGGCTATCTAATAACTGAGTTTCTTGAACGCTAGCGCCAAAGGCTGGCAAAATTACCACATCACCCTGTCCGACTCCAGAAAAGTCCTTAACTCCGCGATCGTTTACTGGCACAAATTGAACTTCCATTTCCTTGAGTTTGGCATTCACAGAAGGATTGTGAATGATTTCATTTGTAATCCAAATTCTTTCTGTAGGAAACTGAGTTCGGGTTTCATACGCCATCGCCACTGCTCGTTCTACACCCCAACAAAACCCGAAGGATTTCGCTAAATAGATGGTCACATCACCCTGCGTATAAACATAGTTATGATCGCGAATTGTTTGGATTAGGTCGCTATGATATTGCGATCGCATGGTGGATTCAGCTTCTTCTCCATGACCAAATCCTTGGCGAAAATAATTAGGAGATTTATGCAAAGCCCTTCGCATAGCTTGGGTATCGAGCGTGTTGTCCATGCGCGTAAAATAACATCCTAAGTAATTGTGCTGAAAGTATTATATAGCAATCGCTAGACGGCAAGCCTAAAAAGATGAGTGGCGGCGCTAGCGCCGCCACTCATCTTTTTAGGCTTGCCGTCCTGAGCAAAAATAGATTGCTATATTGAGATTGCTATATTGATTAAGTAGCTAAGCATAAGTAATACCAATTCCCAAAAGTGTGGCTACACTTTTGGGAATTGAAAACCAAACCCAGTAAGGGTTTTAAAATCACAAAATGGCTACGCCATTTTGTGATTTGGTATAAACTTAAAACCTAGAAGAGCGTACCGCCCGCGTAGCGGGTGGTACGCTCTCTAGTTTTGGGTTTTAATTATGCTTAACTGCTTAGAACGAATTCAAACTCATCAACTCAACATATCAATATGGAAAAACCAGCACCGACTAATCATGAAATTCATCCATTAATTGCTCAGCGATGGAGTCCCCGTGCCTTTGACAGTAAACTTGTTGAGACAGGAAAACTCGCTCAACTATTTGAAGCAGCGCGATGGGCTTCCTCTTGCTTTAACGATCAACCTTGGGCGTTTATCATCGCGACCAAAGATGACACAGTAAATTATCAGAAAATGCTCGATTGCATCGTGCCAGGTAATGTTGTATGGGCTCAGGTTGCTCCTGTGTTGGGTTTGATTGTCGCCCAAAAAGCTTTTAAACATAATGGCAAGCCCAATGCTTGGGGTGAATACGATGCTGGACAGGCGGCTGCAACCTTAGTTTTACAAGCTACAGCCTTAAATCTTGTCGCTCACCAGATGGGTGGTTTCGATGCAACCAAGGCGATCGCAACTTTTAATATTCCTGAAACGGCGCGTCCAATTGCCGCGATCGTGATCGGTTATGCGGGTGAGACGAGCAATCTTCCTGCGGATCTGCAGGAACGCGAAAATGCTCCTCGCGATCGTTATCCATCATCTAGTTTTGTCTTTACTGGCGGTTGGGGAAATTCCGCTCCGTTTGTTTAATTCCAAGGCAGTGCCAAATAGGTAAGGATGGGCGACGCGAAGCGTCGCCCATCCTTACCTATTTAGCACTAGCCATGAAGTTATTATTTGTATGCGGGAAAAATAGATTACGCAGTCCCACTGCCGAAGCAATATTTGCCGATTATGAGGGGCTGGATGTAGATTCCGCAGGGGTAGATCGAGAAGCGGA
>NZ_LIRE01000541.1 GCF_001402795.1 Pseudanabaena sp. 'Roaring Creek' | reverse complement strand
GTTATTTAAAAAAACTATAGTTTTTAATTCACGAAAGTGTTGTCATACTTTCGTGAATTGGTATTAAATCAATCAGGATTTAAAAGTTTATGAGGGGAAAATCGTTTTGGTCTTACTGCTCAATTCGCGAATATCAATCTGCTCCCAGAGGATGCGATATAGTTGCAGTGGTTCTTCTTTCCCTTTAACTTTAATCAAGTCTAACTTCTCTAAAGGTAAATGCAAACTTTCAATCTTTACCTTTGTACTCTCAGAGATAAATACATCACCAGCTTGCGCCGCCGTGCAGATTCGGCTAGCCACATTCATCGTGTCGCCAATATTTGTATATTGAATCAGATTTTCAGAGCCAATATTTCCCGAAGCAACCATCCCCGTATTCAGTCCAATGTGAATTTGAATTTGCAGATCCCGTCCTTGTTCAGTCCAATCCTCATTTAATTTTCGCATTGCCCACTGCATGGCGATCGCCGCATTAACTGCCGCGATCGCATCATCATCTCTTTGATAGGGAGAACCCCAAACGGCAAGCAAGGCATCCGCGATGTATTTCTCCAATGTGCCCCCAAAGGGAAAGACAATATCTTCAACCATCACTTTGAAATATTCATTTAAGAATTCCAAAACCTTGCGTGGCTGCATCGGTGCTGTCATTTCGGTAAAGCCACTAATATCTGAGAATAGAGCCGTAACTTCTGTCTCAATAATCCGATTTAAGTCCCAACCCTCTTCAATTTTTTGACTGACCGCAGCAGGAAAAAATCGTTCTAATTTAGTGCGACGGATTACTTCCGATTGCATACTTTGATAGAGATTTGCATTTTCGATCGCGATCGCCGCCTGATTAGCAAGACTACTCAAAAACTCTAAATCTTCTTTATGGTAAGCATGACCGTGGGAAAGATTATCCACGTATAGCACGCCGATCGCGCGATCCCTTGGTTTTAGGGGAGCACACATGGCGGCTTGGATCGATTGCTGAATGATCGATTGAGAACTGTCAAAGCGGCGATCGCCCGAAGCATCATCACTGATAATCGCATCACCTTGCTTCAGGACAAAATTAGCAATTTTGCGACTATAAAAATCAAGATTAGCCGTAGCATTGGGATTACTAAATTTAGCTGCTTTGGGTTCTAGATTCCCCGTTTTTTCATCTACCAGCAATAGCACAGCGCGATCGACCGACATGATTTTGAGTAGCAACTCTAGAATTTTTTCAGGCAAAGCGGAGTAGGCTTCGGGCGATGACAGTTCTTGGCTTACCTCTAGCAATACTCGTAATTTCGCCGATGTTCGTTGAGCCTCATCCGATTCTTGAATCATCAACACCGAGCCAGAGGGGGCGATATCTTGCTTTAGCAAATCCTGCATATTCACGCGAGATTTTTCTGGAGAAACCCGCATCAAGATCGATAAACCCGAACTGGCATTGGTGGGGTTAGCGGTAGCATTGATCTCACTACCAGAGCTACTAGCATCAATTTTTAATTCATCCACTAATCGAAAGATGACACTGCCAAATTGGATAAAATCGTTATGATTGAGCTTTTGCTGCGCGATCTTGATCTGGTTCACCAGCGTGCCATTGCTACTATTGAGATCGGTAACAAATATGCCCTTGTCAGTAACTTGGATTTCGGCATGATGGCGGGAGAGGCTACGCGCATCGTCTTCCACGACAATACTATTATCTAATCCTCTTCCAATCGTATTTACGCCATATCTCAGATCGCAGATACGTTCATGGGGAGTTCCTTGATTTTGAATAATGTATGGCATATCTCTACCTGCTGAGCCTACTGTTTGCAAATCATCTATTTCTACCAAATCACAAAATGGCATAGCCATTTTGTGATTTTAAAACCCCTACTGGGTTTGGTTTTCAATTACCAAAAGTGTAGCCACACTTTTGGTAATTGGTATTAGAGGTGTGTCAACGCTACACCTCCAAATAATCTACGCCTTAATCGGCTAATTCCACTACAGAAGTTCCTACGAAAACTCTCATATCATTCATAATGAAATTAACAGCATT
>NZ_LIRE01000540.1 GCF_001402795.1 Pseudanabaena sp. 'Roaring Creek' | reverse complement strand
ACTTATGACAACTAATTTGTCCGAAAAATTGCGCGTACGGGAAGATGGTCGGACACCTTAGCAAAATAGGTGCGATCGCTGTCAAAGCCCAAATCTTTTTGCGGATCGAGAATCTGCACTGATTGAGGAATATATTCAGTCTCGGCTCCCTTAGGGGCTTTAGAAACGATAATATGATCGATCACACAACCAGTACCGCGATTGGAATAGCGGGGACGACCGTCGGGAGTTTTCGGTTGCCCATGTTTTTGTAAACAATTCTCTTGGGCATCGGTTTCGATCGCACGGGTGAGAAAAGTCAGAGGGGCATCGCGCAAACCACGGTTTTGATCCGCCCATGTAGGACTGTTGAAGTCACCGACGAGAATCAGATCGGGATCGGATTGCGGATTCTGTTGATATTTATCAACCTCCTTTCGTAGGAGATCGCTTTGGTTTTGGCGAGTACGATCGGCATCCTTGCCACTGCCACCCTTTTGATGCACGATCACGAGAGTAAAATCGAATTTCTTGCCATCTTTGCCAACTTGAACATAGGTTACGAGAGGCGATCGCAAAGTTCCTGTCATATTTACCTTTTGCCATTCCGTCACTTTCTGAGCGGCGATCGCCTCTTTCCGATAGAAGAAGGCGATCCTCTGCTTACCACCTGATTCCCCTAAAATAAATTCCCAAGATTGAGATTTATTCAGTCTTTCTTTCAATTTCTCTGCCGCTAGGGGACTCACTTCCTGTAAACCAATCGCATCAA
Source organism: Pseudanabaena sp. 'Roaring Creek' (assembly GCF_001402795.1). Lineage (GTDB taxonomy): Bacteria > Cyanobacteriota > Cyanobacteriia > Pseudanabaenales > Pseudanabaenaceae > Pseudanabaena. Next base: position 1,212 of record NZ_LIRE01000540.1, on the reverse strand, counting down.
AGTTACGTTCCATAATTTGGCTCACAACATTAACCTTTTCCTCGCTCAACCCATCAAAATTTTCGAGATTAAAGGTTCCAATGCGAACTTGATCGGGTAGGGCTTTAGATACTAAAGGGCTTGAGCAACCCGCGATCGCCATCAAGCTGCCTAGACTTAGCCAAGAGAAACAAGATCTCAAACTTTTCACAAGCGATCGCTGCATTACATTCCCTCTATAGCACGAATTTTTCGATCGCTACGGCCACACCGTCATCTTCCACACTGGGGGCAATCCAATCACCCAAGGGTTTTAAGCCTTCAGCACCATTGCCCATCACGACACCAATACCCGCATATTCAATCATTTCTAGATCGTTGAAATTATCGCCAATCGCTAAAACCTGCGATCGATCTAGCCCCAAAATATTTTCAGCTAAGTGCTTGACGGCTGTACCTTTATTCGCGATCGGATTAGTCGCCTCAAAGAAAGTCGCCACGGACTTCGTGAGATAGAGCTGTTGGGGCGTATAGCGATCCTTAAGGACTCGCAGCATTTCCGTGACTAGCTCTGCGGTATCACTCAGAGCCAAAATCTTGGTGGGTGGTTGTTCTTGACATTGCTTAATCAGAAATTCGCGCAAATCTCCAACTACTGTAACATCTACCTTCGATCGCTTGGCATAGACTTCCGTCTGAGCGGTCATTTTCCGAACGTAGAGTTCGTCATTTACATAAATATGGATTGACAATCTATCGTTAGTGGCAAATTCGCCTAGATCGTCAAGGAGAGCTAAAGCCTGTCCTATTTCCACTGGCCAATGTCCAACTAATTCACCAGTTTTCGGATCCTTGATAAATGCCCCCTGATAGGAAATCAAGGGCATATCGGAGGCGATCAATTCATGAAATCTTAGAGCCGAACGGTACATTCTCCCTGTGGCGATCGCGACCTTGACTCCCTTTGCCTGAGCAGCTTTCACCGCCTGCTTCACCGCATCATTGACCTGATTGGCATCTCCGCTAATCGTGCCATCAATATCTACCACGATCAGTTTAATGTCTTGCGCCATGAGTTTTTTTGTTTACTTTCTATAAAAAAATAGAATCAATCTATGAAGTGACCCTACTTTTTTATAATACCGTTCTTAGTTTATAGGCTTTGTATTGCCAGATCCTTATATATCTGCCATCAACTGTAAACAAAAGAGGGATGCCGCGCTCCGCGCGGCA
>NZ_LIRE01000539.1 GCF_001402795.1 Pseudanabaena sp. 'Roaring Creek' | reverse complement strand
CTGAGCGAAGTCGAAGCTGTAGTTTTTATTTAAATTATCTATACGATCAATTACTTAAACGGCTTTTCGCCAAATATGTTGGAAGTGATTGATAAGTTTAGTTTGCGAACGACGATCAATACTTAGGACTCGAAAGGCTTGTTATTTCTCCTGATTAAGAAATTTTCTGAGGTGGATCTTAGTCCCGATCGCATTGACAATCACATGATGGGGACGTTGTTTGAGGATTTGATTCGCCGCTTTAATGAGCAGATGAATGAGAATCCAGGGGAACACTTTACGCCGCGTGAGGTAATCAGGCTGATGGTGCGGATGATGCTGCGGGGTGATGAAGTTGCGCTGAAACAGCAAGGCGTGGTGAGGACGATCTATGACTGTGCTTGCGGATCGGGTGGGATGCTGTCGATCGCCAAGGAACACATAATCAAAAATATTAACCCTAGTGCGGATATTCGACTGTTTGGGCAAGAGGTTAATGATGAAACCTTTGCGGTGTGTAAGTCGGATTTGCTGATTAAGGGTGATGATCGGGATGCTGATAACATTATGCCGAATAGTTCCTTTTCGGCTGATGGTCATAAGGATAAACGATTTGACTATATGTTGGTGAATCCACCCTATGGGAAAGATTGGAATAAGGATGAGGGTCAAGTTAAGAAGGAAACGGGTAAGGGTCAGAGGTTTGAGGCAGGGACACCACGCAAAAACGACGGACAGTTATTATTTTTGCAACATTTGATCTCGAAGATGAAGCCTGTGAATGAGTGCGGTAGTCGGATTGCGATCGTGTTAAATGGATCGCCTTTGTTTACGGGGGATGCTGGCAGTGGTGAGAGTGAGATTCGGCGTTGGATATTGGAAAATGATTGGCTAGAAACGATTGTGGCGCTACCTAGTCAAATGTTTTTTAATACGGGCATTACGACTTATATCTGGATCTTGAGCAATCGTAAGCCTGCTCACCGTCAGTATAAGGTGCTGTTGGTGAATGGTGCTGCTACCTATAAGGTGAAGGAACGGGGTAAGGAGAAGGATATTGAGGTGTTTGCTCAGAAGATGCGAAAGAGTCTAGGGGATAAGCGCAATGAGCTTTCTGAGGGGCATATTCAGCAATTGGACGATCTTGCCTTTGAGTTTAAAGAGGGTGAGTTTACCAAGATTTTTGACTCAATTGATTTTGGTTATCGCAAGATTACGATTGAGCGTCCTTTGCGGTTAAATTTCCAAGTTAGTCCAGAACGCTTAGGGAGATTGGAGGCGCAAACTGCGTTTATGAATTTGGCAACCAGTAAGAAAAAGTCTGAAGCGGCAGACGCGGAAATTGAGGCGGGTAAGGCGTTACAGGCTTCGATCTTGGAGGTTTTGAGGCGATTGGATTCTAAACTATATAAAGACCGTAAGCAATTTGAGAAGGTGTTAGAGGCGGCTTTGAGTAAGGCGAAGTTGAAGCTGTCAGCAGCAGTGAAGAAGGCGATTTTGGCGGCTCTATCGGAAAAGGATGAGACTGCGGAAATTTGTGTGGATGATAAGGGTAATCCTGAAGCTGATGGCGATCTGCGCGATTTTGAGACTGTGCCTTTAAAGGAGGATATTTATACTTATTTCCAGCGTGAGGTGCTGCCCCATGTAACCGATGCTTGGATTAATGAGACAGTGCGGGATGAGAAGGATGGTGAGGTTGGTAAGGTGGGTTATGAGATTAATTTCAATCGCCATTTTTATGAGTATCAGCCTTTGCGCCCAAGGGCGGAGATTGCACCGGAGATTAAGGCGTTACAATTGAGGTTGTTGGCTGTATTTCAGGACATGGGACATTAGGAGAGATCCCCCCCAGCCCCCCTTGAGAAAGGGGGGAGAATTAATTAAATTATCTTCTTCCCCCTTTGTAAGGGGGATTGAGGGGGATAAAATATTACATTTTTAAGTTGTTTGGTTGATGAGTTACGATCGCTGTGGATAGAAACATGACTAAAAATAAAATTCTTAAAGAGGATTGCTCCTATTCTTTTCGTTCTTATTTTGAGCTAACCCATGAAACTGATGAAATTTTGGCGGAGTTTGATTATGCTTTTGCGAATGCACATTTGGATTTACCCCGATCGCCTAGACAATCGGAACATTTAGGGGTAATTCGGCAGTTGATTGAGGATGTGTTGCCTTTGGTGCGCTTGTCAACGGAGACGGCGAAGCGGGAGATTTTGGTTGCGCCTGTGCTGATGGAGGTGACTCGGTTTTGTCATTGTCAGTTACGCATTGAGTATAACTTGGAGGTAAATAATTGGCTGAAGGGAACGCTAGATTATTTATTGCGAAGTCAGAATAGTTTGATTGTGATTGAGGCAAAAAGGGATGATCTGGTGAGAGGGTTTACGCAGTTAGCAGTTGAGATGATTGCTTTGTCTGAGTCTGAGGATATGGATGTGTTGTATGGTGTGGTGACGATGGGGCAGCAATTCTCATTATGGAAATTTAACTACTGTTAGGTGGGAGATCTAGGTCTAAGCCAAGAATCATAAAAGTCAGAAGATGATCCCAACTATCAAAAACAAGATACCGAGTTAAGGCTCGTAAATCATTAAAAAAGGTTTTGCGGGTAGGCAAATGAGAGGGCAATAGT
>NZ_LIRE01000538.1 GCF_001402795.1 Pseudanabaena sp. 'Roaring Creek' | reverse complement strand
TAGTTACCGATGTTGGGTTATTCCTCAGCTTGCTAGTACAGCAGTTGAAGAAGCTCGATAGTCCTGTATCTGTTGCGGTTTAGGTTATAAATTACGAATTATGAATTACGAATTTAAAAATCTCAATTCGTAATTAACGTGAGTTCGGGATAATTTAAAACGGGCTTTGATACCAAATCACAAAATGGCGTAGCCATTTTGTGATTTTAAAACCCTTTCTCAAAGCCCAAAAGTAAAAGCCTTGCTTAGCAAGGCTTTTACTTTTGGGCTTTGAGAATTTACTAGCTTAACCAGAACTGACATTAGACATGAATGACAAAATTTGTAACTAAAAAATTACTCTCTCAAATGGTTGTTTACGATAGCGGCGATAAATGTCGAAGTCACTGTCTAATGTAGCGATCGCGGAAATATTTAGTCTTTCAGAGATGGCAATTAGTGATAAATCAGTAAAGTCTGCGGGTAGATCTTGATAGGTGGTGTTCAGTTCTTGGATTCTTTGATAGTCTGATGGTTGCAAGTGTTCGCATAAGATGACTTGCTTGAATAAAACAGATAAAAATTCGTTTTGAACTTTGATATTTGGCGCGAGTAGCCACAAAACCTCTGTAACACAAGCGACTGTGGTAATAAGTTGGCTGGTGCAGGTACTAAAGAAATTGATCGCTTGTTGATGGTGTTTGTCTTTGCGATCGTAAAATGCAACGATTATTCCAGTGTCAATTAAGATTAGGCGATGGCTATTCATGTCTTGCCTGATGCTTTGCTCTAATCTTTTCGGCAATTATTTTTTTACGGACGTTTCGATCTGATAAGTCTCCCGATCCTTCTAAAAAGTATTGAGGATAACCACCCATTCGTTCTAACACTGTTTTAGATGAGGTTGGGATAGTAGGAATATTTTTCTGAAGTGATGCGATAAATTGCAATACAAGGGGGATTTGCTGTTCGTCAAGTTGATTAAGCGCTTCTAGGAGTTGGCGCTGATCGTTAGGTGACATAGCTTTTGGGCGGAATATTTGAAGCCATTATAGCAAATTAGAGAATTACGAATGAGGATGGGAATTACGAATTATCAATTAACGTGAGTTCGAGATAATTTAAAACTGGCTTTGAGAAAGGGTTTGCTTAGCAAACCCTTTCTCAAAGCCCAAAATAAAAGCCTTGCGTAGCAAGGCTTTTATTTTGGGGCTTTTGAAAATTTGCTAGCTTAACCTGAACTGACATTAATTAGCCTTTTCCATATTCAGCGATCACTTAAAGATTATCTGGATCGATTCCCATGTTACGAAGCTTAGCTGAAATCTTTGCCATGTTATCCAGTGCTTGCTCTTTTGCAGATCGTTCTGCTTCAAGCTGTTCAGCCTGTTCGAGATAAGTTAAGAATCTAGTTCCATCAGGCTGTAAAACCCTGAGAGTTTCATCAGCAAGTTCAAAGCGAATTCCTAAACGGGGGCTTGTCCAGTTTTCGATATTAGCGATCGGCTCTAGATGACTATCATCTGGGTTTCTTAGCCAACCAGCCAAATCATTTGCAAGGTGATCGTAAACGTAATATTCTTCCACCCCATAGGTTTGATAAAACTCAAATTTTTGAGCCATTTCAGAAATTCGATTTCCCCTAGATAAAATCTCAAACACTACCTGGGGAGCAACTCCATCTTCTAGATGTTGAATGTAAGAACCTCTTGCTCCCTTCGGTCTACCAAATACCACCATCACATCAGGAGCGCGACGAATTACCGACTGACCTTCGACGGGATACCAGAACAAATCACCTGCCACAAATACATTATTGTTATCTTTAAATAGATTTTCCAATCCTCCCGCGATGGTCACAATCCATTGATAATGCTCTGTACTTTCTGCCATCGGTTGTCCATCGCTACTAGGATAGATAGTCTCTATTCTGGAGATTGTATTGGTCATAATTTTGATCGAAAAATTAGCGATCGCCAAGCAGCTCAATCTAATTATACCAAGTTAAGAAATGGCGTAGCCATTTCTTAACTTGAAAACCCTTACTAGGTTTAGTTTTTATAGCTACCGCCAACTGTATCAGGACATAAAACCCAAGATCATGTTGCCGCGCTCCGCGCGACAACACGATCTTGGGTTTTAATTTTGTCCTAACAAGACTGGCGGTAGCTATAATTCACAAAAGTATTGTCACACTTTTGTGAATTGGCATTATACATATTTTCT